>JAHJVF010000477.1 GCA_018828505.1 Bacteroidota bacterium
CACTTTTAACTTGATTTTCACTTGTTTCTAAATTGTTTTTTGATTGTTGTAAAAAAACATTTTTTTGAAGGGCTATTTTTACTGCTTCCTCCATATTCAAACTTAATGGTTGCTGAGCAAAACCAATCGCCAGCATAATTGTGAAGAACGTTGTAAGAATTGTTCGAGTCATTCTATACTCCAAGAATAATTTATTGTTTATAACGAATCTTATTTATTAATGTTGCGAAAATTAGCAACTAACTTTGACAATCTTTCTGAATTTTGGTTTAAATATTCCTTTGCAGCTTCATAAGTATTTTCGATTTCACCTTCTAAAATTGCTTCTTCAATTTCATTCTTGATAATACCGACACCTTTGCAGGGAGGAAGAGCAAACATTTCCATGATCTCTTCGCCTCGTACCGGTGATTGAAATGCTCTTAGTTTATCCCGTTCATTCACGTTATGAATTTTTTGGACTACGATCTCATAGTTTGCTGAATATTCTTTTATCTTTTCTGGATTCTTTGACGTGATATCGGCTTTGCATAAAACAATTAAATCTTCAAGATCATCTCCTGCACCTACAATAAGTCGACGTATAGCTGAATCCGTTACTTCTTCATCGACGAGTGCAATAGGTCTAAGATGAAGCCGTACAAGTTTTTCGACGTAATCAACTTCGTGCAATGGAAATTTATATTTCTTAAAAAGTCTTTTAACCATTCGAGCACCAATTTCTTCATGACCGTGAAAAGACCAGCCGGTTTCTTCCTCATATTTTTTTGTCACCGGTTTTGCGATGTCATGAAAGAGTGCCGTCATTCTAAGCCAAACATCATTAGATGAAAGAGCAACATTGTCCACTACTTGAAGCGTATGCCAGAAAACATCTTTGTGATGAAATTCTTTTTTCTGATCAACCCCAGCCATCGCGGCAATTTCAGGGTAAAGGGTTTCCATTACTCCGGTTTGATACATCAATGCTAAGCCGATAGAAGGTTTATCTGATTGAATGATCTTGAAAAACTCTTCGACAATTCTTTCGGAGGAAACGATCTTTAATCTATCTCTCATCAAAAATGCAGCTTCGAGTAAAAAATTATCGACTGAAAAATTTAATTGTGAAGCAAATCTAAAAGCACGCATTATTCGAAGCGGATCATCTGAAAACGTAACTTTCGGATCTAACGGAGTTCGGATTAATCTATTCTCGATGTCCAAAAGTCCGTTATAAGTATCAATTATTTCTCCATATTTTTTTTCATTGATGGAAAAAGCAAGAGTGTTGATAGTAAAATCCCTTCTTTTAATATCTTCCTCGAATGACCCATTTTCAACAATGGGCTTCCGGGAATTGGGAGTGTACGATTCTTTTCTTGCTCCAACGAATTCAAGTTTGAAATTATTATAATTGATAAGAGCAGTTCCAAAATTTCGGTAGAGAGTTATATCACGTGTTTGAAGATGAGAGCTTAATAATTCAGCAAATCGTACGCCATCTCCAACAACAAGAAAATCGATTTCTTTTCCAAAGGATCCTTCGGATTTTTCGCGATTCAAAATTCTATCGCGAATATACCCGCCAACTACATAAGATTCAGTTTGTTGAATATCTGCAAATTTGCCAATTTTATTTATTAGAGCATCAATACTACTATCTGAAGATTTCCATTCAGTGATATTCATTTGTACAAATTAAGAATTATTCTTGAGAAGTTTAAGGGATTGGATAGGCACGTTGAGGTTAAATATTTGATAAAATATATTTCATTAACATCAATTTGCTTTTTTCAATTTCTGATAGAGATGCTTGCTGTAGTACTTCGACTAGTGTTCTTGCTTGTAAAAAATCGCCGGAATCAAGTAAGCTGAAAAATTGTTTTTCAAACACCCAAAAATTTCCGGAATAAGTTGAAAAGAATTTCTTCCGCTCATTTGAAGTAAGATGTTTGTATAATTGTGTCATCACCACAGCATCATCACTATAATACTTAAGCAATTCTTTCGCGAATTCAACCTGGTCGGGGTGAAATAAATACTTTTGGACGAATTCTTTCGATTCAATAATTTTCAGTCTGAATTGAATGGCGTTATTATACTCCTGGTTCAAATTCAATCTTAAAGAATAATCGAGAAGCATTTTTGCTTTGTCATCTCTTCCTGTCAATCCATAAGCAAAAGCAGTGAGTAAATATGAAGAAACATAATTTGGGCTTAGAGAATCCTTAAATAAATCCTTTTCAAAATAATCTATACACTCTTTATACTTCTTTTGAAATAAATTTGAATAAAGAATCCCATAAGCAATAGATGGTGTCTTCACTGTACCCCAAAGCTCCCTGAATAAAAGATTCGCCTCCAAATATTTTTTTTCGGTCAATAATTTATACGCTTGATTTGTTTTCTTCGCAATTGTTCTTAAACACTCTTTTTCGAAAAGAGATTGACGTTTAAAGTAATATTCAGTTGAGAGACTATCTTCTGCTTTTGTATTTAATGATTTAATGAAGATCAGATACCTCTCAGATAAATCACTTAGATTAATACCATAAGTATTTGCAAAATCACCAGTCGCATACAATTTCCCGAATTTTTCAATTCCGTACTCATCAATCAGAAAACGAGCAAATGAACCACTGATAATATAACTCACTGCAGATGGTTTGAAAGCGAAGTTAAATCCTCTGAAAAAATGAGCTGGATTTAACTCGCCGATGAATCTAAAAATATTCGAAGCATAGAAATGCGGCTCCTTATCATTCCAATCCCATTCGCCGGCCATCGCTGCTCCTTCAACTAATCCGAGATTAAAATTTTGAGCAACATGAAAAAGATTCTCAGAGTATTCACCACTAAAGATGTGAGCTAATTCGTGTTTAATAACTTTTTTAAAATTATCTCGGGTAAGAAAAATTTGATAAAGCCACGGTTTTGTAAAATCTGCGTACGCAGTACCCAAAAGTTTCTTTTTCGATTTATCTGACTCAAAAAGAAATATTTTAATTATTTTTTTTGGTTGAGTTTGAAAGAAACGGGTTAATTGTTCGAAGTGGAAATCAGTTTCAAGCTTAATTATCTTTTTTTGATTTTCTGAGAGGGAATCACTTTCGAAATGAAATTCGAATCTTTCATCAATTTTTCTGCTGTTAAAATTTTTCTCTAAACGACTAAGTGATGTACTAAAACCTAGATCATCAGAGAAGAATAACATTAGGCAAAGAATTAACGAAGTAATTATTAGCAAACCTCTGTTGAGCAGAAGGTTGAATCCCTTGAAACTATTCGATTTTGAATATCGATGACAAGTTAAAATTATTAGCATGGAAATAAGAAGGATCACTACACGATAAAGCAAGATCGTTGAGGTCAAGGTTATATCTTCATCGTAAACAAATCCTGGAAAGAAACCATAGATCGGATTGAACAAAAACAGTTGTGGATGAAAATAATATACCACTACACTCCAAATAAATATCGTCAGAAAGAATAGGACAAAAATTATTGGTGAATATTTTTTATTAAGGAAAAAACTTAAAAACCCGATTGAAGTTCCGAATACTACAGCCACACCTGTGAATACAAAATAGAATTCAATTCCTTCGAGAAGTGAACAATTTTTTACCAAGAATGAATTAAGATAACCCAAAATCAAAGGAATGAAAGTAAAGAGACTCAGAATCGCTGCAATTTTTTTATACTCAAAATTCCATTTCAAAAAAAACGCAGTACATAATCCGCAAAAAAAAGTTAAAAGAAGCGCACTAAAAATTGAATACTCAAATCCCAAAATATTCAACAGTGGTAACTGTAATGTGATGATGGATGCGAGAGCAATTAAAGCAGGAACAATTATGAGAAAGACTTTTTTTACTTGAAGAAGTTTATTCACAAATGATATTGCATTTTGTCTTTCAAAAATTAACCAAGCTGCCAAGTAAAAGCAATCGGATTGTTTTATAATTTAGTCCTTTTTTAATATATTGAATAAGAATCAACTTGAAGAATAATGGCGACCACTGCAAGACAATCAACATTGTTAGTCATCCCGTCAATTGACATTAAGGATGGAAAATGCGTCCGGGTAGTGCAGGGCATTCCAAAATTAGCCGAAGCAAACTATCCGAACGATCCTGTTGAAATGGCAATAATTTGGCGGGCAGAAAACGCGAAATGCCTGCATGTTGTTGATTTCGATGGAGCTTGGCATAGTTCAACTAAAAATCTGAGAATCATTGAAGAAATGATTAAGGCGGTTGTCATTCCAATTCAATTCGGCGGTGGATTACGGAGTTATGAAAGAATTAGAAATGCTTTTGAGATGGGATTGTACCGTGTTGTTTTGGGAAGTGTTGCTGTTACTGATCCTGATTTACTTCAGAAATGTATTGAAGATTTCGGGTCTGAAAAAATTTTAGTCTCGCTCGATGTGCTAAACCGTAAAGTCTTGATCGGTGGGAGAAAAGAGCAATCAGCTTTATCGCCGGTTAGTCTTGCACTCAATTTGAAGTTAATGGGAATAACCCGTTTAGTCGTTACAGATGTTGAAAGAAATGGATTAATGCTCGGTCCAAATATTGAGCTATTATCATTAATTGCAAAAAAATCCAAACTGAAAGTTACTGCTTCCGGTGGTGTTTCAGGTTATGAGGATTTAATAAAGTTACAGAAGTTGAAAGAAGATGGAGTGGACTCGGTTATCATCGGCAGAGCACTATATGAAAATAAATTTGCTTGTCAGCGTCTTTGGCGGGTTGCAGAAATTGGCACAATAATTTAATTTGTATTTATATGGCAATAGAAAAAAATATCACGATGGTTAAAAGCAGTCTTTGGCACAACATTTTTAAAACATCCGGAAATCAGCAAAAAATATTTCAATTGCTGAAAAGTTTCCCGGGATTTGCAAATCTTAAAAAGCGGGAAATCAAAGAGATTCAGAAAGTTGCTCAAGTTAGAGATTTTTTGAAAAACGAAACCATTTTTTTTCAGGGTGATCCTGGATTTTCAATGTTCATAATCGATAGCGGCAAAGTCGACATAACTTATGAATTTAAGAATGGTGACAAGCAAGACTTAGCTACTTTGTATCCTGGTGATTTTTTTGGAGAAATGAACGTGATTCTTGAAGGTAAAAGAACGGCAACTGCAACGGCAATCGAAAATTCTAAGGTGCTGATAATCTTTAGGCCTGATCTTCATGAAATTATTGAAAAAGATCATTCAGTAGGTGTTCGAATATTAAATGGCTTCTCGAAGATATTTGTCTTGAAGCTTCGAAACTTAAACAGTGACTATTTAAATATCCTCGAATTATTAAGTGAAGATAAACAAACTCAAAAATGAGGTAAGTGATGGAACCAAAAGTTGATAAAATCTTAGTCCCGATCGATTTTTCTGAAAACTCAAAAAACGCAATTAAGTATGCTGTTGCATACGCGGAAAAATTTAAAGCTGAAATCGTTTTTGTTTATGTCATTGAACCTGTAATCTATCCAAGCGATTTCGGACTTGGTCAAGTTCCCATAAACAGGATGGATATGGAGATCCATTCGAAAGCTGAAGATGAGTTAAAAAAAATAATTGAGACACATTTACCAAAAGGAATTAAAGGTACCCATTGCGTTCGAACCGGGAAACCATTTCTTGAAATAATCAATTGTGCGAAGGAGAATAAAAGCGATCTGATAATCCTGTCAACACACGGTCATAGTGGAATTGAGCATATTCTTTTCGGAAGCACAGCAGAGAAAGTTGTGAGAAAGTCTCCCATACCGGTTCTCACTATTCGGGATACAAATACTAAATTTATTTTGCCCTAATTTTTTCTCTCGATAATAAACGTAACCAGATCGATAAGCGCCCTTTTGCTTTCAGAATCCGAATAAGATTCAAGATTTTTTAAAGCAAGCGAAGCATACTCCTTTGCTTTGGAGATGGAGTATTCTAATCCATTGTAAGATTTAATGAAGCTGAATATCTCTTTAAATTCAGAAGATTTAAGTTCATTTTTTAATAATCTTTTAATATGTCTGACCTCTGAAGGTGAAGCTTTCTGAAAAGCATAAATAAGCGGTAGGGTTAACTTCTTTTCTTTAAGATCGGCACCAATAGGTTTACCGATAATGCTTGATGTTCCATCGAAATCAAGTATGTCATCCTTTATCTGAAAAGCGATCCCAAGATTCTCCCCGAAATTTCTGAAATCTTCAATGACTTTTTGATCTTGCGTTACACTTAGTGCTCCGACTTGTGTGCAGGTTGAAAGCAACGATGCGGTTTTATCTGAAATTATTTTAAAATACGTTTCTTCGTCGTTATTAAGCTTACGGGTTTTTTGTATCTGGAGGAGTTCCCCTTCGCTCATACGCTTCACAGTATTCGTAATTACTTTTAAAAAATCGAAATCGTTGTTGTCAACAGATAAAAGTAAGCCTCTTGATAAAAGATAATCACCCATTAAAACAGCTATTTTATTTTTCCAGACTGAATTGATGGATAGTAAGCCTCTTCTAGTTTCAGCACTATCTACAACATCATCATGAATTAACGTAGCAGTGTGAAGCAATTCCACTAAAATTGCAGCCCTATAAGTGCTTTCATTAATTTCACCTACGGTTTTTGCCGAAAGTAAAACTAATGTTGGTCGAATTTTTTTTCCCTTCTGCCGGAGAATATATTTCGCTACAAGATCAACAAGCCCAACTCGTGATTTCATCGACAAACTGAACTGTTTTTGAAATATTTTCAGTTCCTCTTTTATCGGTTCAGTAAAATTCTTGATCTTCTTATCAATCACTGGATTTTCTTTGCGATAATTTTGATATATAAATACTTAATTCATATAAAAATAACAATGGTACAGCTAAAATAAGTTGACTTACCGGATCGGTGGTAGGTGTAAGCAATGCAGCTAAAATGAAAATGACCACAATGGAATGCCTTCTATAACGTCTCATAAACTTTGGAGTTAATATGCCAAGTTTAGTTAAAAAAAACGAAAGCATTGGAAGTTCAAAAACAATTCCAGCTAATAGCATTACACTTACAATTATTGAAAAATATTCTTCAATTGAAAAAAAGTTTGTAATATTTGCTGAACCGAATGCCCCTGCAAAATTTAGAGCATATGGGAGCATCAGAAAATAGGCAAAAGCGACACCGCTCAAAAAACATAAGCTTGTAAATATCACTATGAGGGAAACATATTTCTTCTCACCCCTCTTTAGGGCAGGTTCGATGAATTTCCAAATCTGATAAACTACATTTGGAAGACTTATTATGAAACCCCCTATCAAAGCGACTTGTATATATAAAAATAGTTGACCAAATGGTCTTAAGTTCTGAAGTTTCAAGTTATTAATCCGTGCAGGGCGAAGTAATATTTCATCAATTATTAAATCAATGAATACCCAACAAAGAATCGCACCGAGAACAATTCCGATGAACGCTCGAACCAGAGTCCATCGCAGTTCCTCCAAATGTTCGAGAAAGGTCATTTCCCTAATGCCAGATGACTGATCTATGTTGTTATCTTCCATTCAGTGCTAATTTATGTTAGAGAGAACATCCTGATAAATTGGGAAGTGGGAGCAGAGTGCTTTAACATCACTTCGTATTTGAGTGAGTACTGAGAGATTATTTACATTGCAAAGAGCTTTATCGATAAAACTATATACTAGCTCCATTTCTGCATTGTTCATTCCCCGTGTTGTAACTGCAGGGGTCCCAATTCTGATTCCGCTTGTCACAAATGGACTTTGTGTATCATAAGGTACCATGTTCTTATTTACAGTAAGTCCAGCAATTCCTAACGCATCCTCTGCTTGTTTTCCGGTTAAATTTTTGTTCCTTAAATCTAATAACATAAGATGGTTATCAGTTCCGTTTGAAACAACAGTATACCCACCATCAATGAACTTTTGCGCTAATGTTTTTGAATTCGAAATTACTTGTCTTGAATATTCCTTGAAGTCTTCTCTTAGATTTTCACCGAATGCTACGGCCTTTGCCAGGATTACGTGCATTAAGGGCCCACCCTGAATTCCGGGCATCACATTTGAGTCAATAATTTCCGACATCATTTTTAGGCGGCCGCTCTTCGGGGCTTTGATTCCCTCACGATTCTCGTAATCTTTTCCGATCATTATCATACCACCGCGAGGACCACGTAGTGTTTTATGCGTTGTCGTGGTGACAATATGACAGTGCTGCATCGGATCAGCAAGTATCTTTGAAGCAATCAACCCCGCTGGATGTGCTATATCCGCTATTAGGTATGCTCCAACCGAATCGGCAATTTGCCGAAAGGACTTGTAATCCCAATCTCGTGAATATGCACTTGCTCCAATAACAATTGCTTTCGGGCGATTTAACTTTGCAAGAACTGAAACTTCATCTAAGTCTACTAAGTGATTATCTTTCCGAACATTATAGGGAGTTACTTCAAACATCTTTCCAGAGAAATTTACGGGAGAACCGTGTGTTAAATGTCCTCCATGGGCAAGATTTAAGCCCATTATTCTATCCCCCGGTGAAAGTATTGAAAAATAAACTGCCATGTTCGCCTGTGAACCGGAATGCGGTTGAACATTCACATAGTCACAATTGAAAAGCTGTTTTGCTCGATCTCGAGCTAAATCCTCTGCCATATCGACATATTCGCAGCCTCCATAATATCTCTTAGCGGGATATCCTTCAGCATATTTATTTGTTAAAACTGAACCGAGTGCCCGTAGAACATTTTCACTAACATAATTCTCAGAAGCGATCAATTCCAACCCTTCTTCTTGACGAAGGATTTCTAGTTTTAAAATTTCTTTTACCTGAGGATCGCGAGATAAATTTAACATAGGTTTTTCTCTTCTATTAATTTGATTTTATTCAATCGCTTCAAATGTCTTCCCCCTTCAAATTCAGTGGCAAGAAATGTTCTGATAATAACTTCTGCTTCGTTTTCGTCAATTATGCGAGACCCTAAAGCAAGAATATTGGCGTCATTATGCAGACGGGCAAGTTCAGCCATTTTGGGAGAAGTACAAAGTGCCGCTCGAATGCCGGGTATCTTATTAGCCGAGATAGAAATTCCTATTCCTGTTCCGCATATTATAATTCCAAATTTTGCCTTATTCTCTTTTACTACAAGGGCAACAGCTTCACCGTAATCAGGATAATCACATGATTCATCTGAAAAACATCCGAGGTCGAGAACTTCTACTGATAAATTAAAAAGGAAAGATTTTACTCTTTCCTTTAATTTAAATCCTGCATGATCAGAACCAACTGCGATCTTATAATTCATTTATGAGCCTACTCAAAAAAGGTAGCATTAGTGATTTTCTCCGTCAGCTGACGGATTCGATTATTGAACAAAATTAAAAGATAATTTATACAAAAAGTCCTTTTTAGATTCGGCTCATTTATTTATGGAACTGTTATACTCTTACCAATCCAATTATAGCAGCTGCCTTCGATTTTGATAGTTTGACCTGAACGATATTTTCGGAAGAAATATTCTTCCTTAGTCGGAATTGAACCATTGAGATTTCCGATCGCTTCATGTGCCATTGCAGCGATACTTGGGTCAATCGCTCTTGCCTTTGCATAAGTTTCTTGTGCAAGTTTAAGAACAATTTTATCCATAAACTCGAAGCTCCCACATTTCTGAACTGCAGTCTGGTATAATGTTGCTTCATAGATATATGGTAATCCCCATCCATTTCCAACCTCTGTAGCTTTGTAAAAGAAGTTTCTTGCAGTTGAAAGCTGCCCCAGCTCCTTATAGCAGATACCTATGTGTAAAGGATACTCTTTTGTTTTTGTATTAAGATCAAATGCTTTTTTATACGCGTCGATAGCCTGGTTATACTTTTCCAATTTTTGATATGAAGTTCCAAGCCGATTCCAGTAAGTTTCTGAATCCGGAGTTTTCTTCGCCAGAAATTCAAGCGGCTCAATTGCCTTTTCGTATTCACCTGATTGAAAAGTTATGGATGCATACTGCCACGCTTTCGCAAGGTTTTCCTTATCTAACTGCCAGGCTTGATAAGTTATATCGATAAGTTGAGTAATATCTTCAGCCAAGTTTTTTAATCGTTCGATAGGAACTGGATTATTTGGATCTTTAACAGAAGCATTTTGATATAATTCTAAAGCTTTCATTTTATAATCATTCTTATCGGATATAAATTTCATATATAGAAGCCCAATTCTATCAACATAGTAAAAATCAAGATTCGGGTCTGCCTTTAATGCCTTTTCATACTCTGATAATGCCTCTAACTCTCGATCTCTATACCATATCTCAAGGTAATATCCCTTATTCTTATGAAAATATGGTGCATTCTCAGGTTGAGTTTGAATGGCGAGATCGTACAAATATATTAGAGTATCAGCGTAAATAACCTTCTGAGCTTCAGGAGTGGCAGATGAATCATGCAGCTTTATCAAGCAATCTTCCATTCGTAAAAAGATAGTTTTGAATCTTGAAGGATCTAATTGTATAATTTCCCAACCGTATGGAAGTGCGCTCAAATAGTCTGAATTTTTATGATACTCAGCAAAGAGACTCCACTTTCGATATATTTTTAAAGTATCATCTTGAGCAAACGATTGATTTAAGCTCATAAGACTAAGAATTATTGCCATCAATATTGTTAATTTTGTTTTCAATTTTATTTCCTAAATAATTATTTCAATCTTCATCTCTCATAAACCACAGCTCTGCAAAATTAATACCAACCCACAATTTTAGCATGCTATCTTTCTGAAGATAACTCACTGATTTTCCGCGAACTGAATATTCAAGAGCAAAATCAATTAAATTGATTTGATCGAAAGGGAACGAAAAACCTAAATTTACGCCGTATTCGTTGATTTTTTCACCTTTAATGCTGAATTCAGAGTTCCGCAAAAATCCTCCAAATCGTAAAGCAAACGTCTGCCAAAAACTTTCCGGCTTGGCTGATGGCAAATACTCAAAACTTAAAGCAATTTTTGAAAGAGCCGCCAGATTAAAATCTTGTTGATTATTTGTCCTATATTTTGACCAGTTTTGATATAAATAATCTACATATCCTCTAAATCTTTTCGAGAATTGAGTTTCTAATCCGATCCCGAATCTAAATGGAATTTCAGTCTTGTAGTTATTAACAATTAGAGTATCTTCTGTAGTTCCAAACTTTAATTCACGGCTATCAGTATTTAGTTTCGCACCAGTTGAATATATCACAGCGACACGAAGGTCCTCGAATAATCCTAAGCTCAAATTTCTCTCTAAGTTTGGAGAAATGGCTCCGAAATTAAAGTTAAAGCCACCCATCTTATATTCATTCACAAAACTTGTGTTCACGAACTCGGTCTTTCCGAAATCAACAGAAGCTCTGTGATTAATCGTACCCACCAAGTAATCCGCGCTCATTCCAACAGATAATCCAAAAGGAAATCTGAAAGATGTGCCAAGATAAATTTTATTTAATCCGCCATCTCCGGAATAATGAGACTTGAATCCTATTGAATCTATTATATTATTATTAATGACATCATAATCGACCTTCGAATATGGAGTTGTACCCATAACGAAATTAATTCCATTATCAATTGATATTGGAATTGAAAGTGCTATCGATTCAAAAGATGAAGAAGCCAGAAAATTAGAATTAATCCCATCAGAATAATTATTAGCAAAATATCTCATCGAAGCTAAGATCTTGACGCTCCGTATCCCGTTCCATGCTGCAGGATTGAGTGAATTAACATCGAACTGATCTGTGCTCGCCAATCCTAATCCTGCTAATCCATTTCTTCTAACAGAAGGATTTATTAAAACATCACCAATTCCATTGCGTGAATATCCGGAACCAATCTGCGAAAAACCTTCCACAACCATTACAGCAATTAAAACGCAAACTAAGGTAATAATATTTTTAAAAGATTTATTAAGCATGATTTAATCTTTTCTGATAGTATAATAAATTTTTAATATAGGTCTTTTATTGAAATCAGCTGAGTTACTGCTTTCGAAAGCGAATCTCTCAACTCCTCCTTCAGGATCGCGAGTACTTAAAAGTAATCCAAAATTCTGACCTGAGTTTAACCAATCTTGAACAATTCTCGCAATGTTCCCTTCGTAGATATCCGGTCGGGATTGAACTAAAACATGAGCAAAATTTGAATCTATAGAAATTTTAGAAGTATCAGTTAAACGTAAAACATACAGACTATCCTGAAAACTAGTACCAAATTCTGATTTGCTTAAATTTCTTGTCAACTCCAAAACCGCTGAATTAATAATTGCATCTTTTGGAATTCGGCTAATATCAAATTTCAATTTTGCTTTAGCTAAAACTCCAGACTGTAAAACAATGAGAGATGGATCGTTGTAATTTTCAGTTGTAGTCACCACATGGACGTCTGCAACAGTAACTGCATTGATTGTGTCATTCGAAGTTCCATTTTTAGAATAAACAACTTCGAGAGTGCTAGTTTTTACATTTGTTCCAATAGCTCCTAAACCACGAATAAAATTAGCTGTAGGCTTAAGATAAATCCCGGATGGATTTTTAATTCCCGTATCTGCAATTGCTTTCATCCAGGCTAAAACTTTATCGTTTGGCAGAGTGCAGGTAACTATTGAGTCGCCATCGAGAAAATTTGACTCAATTGGCGAATTGTCAAAATCAAAATGGGATGGATTTAAACTATCAGCAGTAAATTGATCTGAATCCCACCAGGATTTGATTTCATGAACGTTAAAACTGAAATTGGTTCTCGTCGAGTCGCCGAACCTATAAATTGGATAAACTTTCAATTTTGCTGCAGAGAGAGTTATTTTATTCTCTGATAATAATTTTTTTATTTCTTCTGAAAATAAAAATTCAAAACGCATTAACGCTGATGCGGTAAGATTTTTATAATTACCAACTAAAATTCTTCGAGCTGCACCAAAATTTTCAACTTGTATTAATTGACTAAATTCTTGATGGACTGAATCACGTGTTGTATCGAAGGACCTAATTTCAATAAAATCCTCGGGATTCAACAGTCCGTAACCTGTTGAATTAGGTTCATCAGAACATGAAATAAATAACAGAATTGGTAAAACTAAAAGAAGATACTTTAGTTTTTTCAACTTAGGTAAAATAAAATATTCATTCATTAAGATTTGGTATAGATTGAAAAGCGATTAGTTAATTAGTTATCCTTAAGTATCTTTTTATAAAGCTCGATGTACTTTTTAGCCGATGCATGCCAGGAATAATCTTTGGACATTCCATTTTTCATAATTTTTGTCCAAATATCTTTGTCCTTGTACATCTTCACTGCACGTTGAATTTCTTTTAGCATCTCTTTTGATTCATACTTTTTGAAAACGAATCCTGTTCCCTGTCCATTTGAGCTGCTAATTTTCTCAACTGTATCGGCTAATCCTCCAGTATATCGAACTATAGGTACGGTTCCATACTTCAAGCTGTATAATTGAGTCAGACCGCAGGGTTCAAAACGTGAAGGCATCAAATACAAGTCTGAGCCTGCTTCGATTAAATGGGCTAAGGCATCATCGAACTCAAATGAGATTGCAAATTTATCTGGATATTTTTTCTGAACTCTCTCAAAAAAATCTTCATACTTCTTATCGCCTTGACCGAGTATGACGTATTTAACATTCAATTTTAAAATATCATCAATCGCTTCCTGAATTAAATCGATGCCTTTTTGTTCAGTTAATCTCGAGATTGTTCCAATTACCGGAGCATCCGTTCCATTATTAAACTTAAATCTTTCAAGGAGCGCCTTCTTATTTTTAACTTTATTGGTTAAATTTTTAGCACTATATTTTTCTTCAATCAGATCATCTGTCTCTGGATCCCATATTGAATAATCAATACCATTAACAATTCCAAATAATTCAGATTTACGCTTCTGTAATACGGGTTTCATTGAACCGCCAATTTCCTCAATCGTTCGAATTTCCTCAGCATATTTTTCGCTAACCGTTGTAAGAATATCAGAATAAACTAATCCGGCTTTGAGAAAAGAAATTTTTCCGTTTGAATTGACAGAGATATCATTGTATACAGATTCGGGAAGTCCGGTTTTAGCAAAAGTTTCTTTTCCGAACAATCCCTGAAATTCTAAATTGTGAATAGTGAAAACTGTTTTTGTATTTTTTATTAATTCGAGATCTGCATAGAGAGTTTTTTGATATGCTGGGATTAATCCGCTTTGCCAATCATTGCAGTGGATGATATCTGGAGTCCAGCCAAGTTTCTTAATCATTTCCATTATTCCGTGACAGAAAAGAATATATCTATCGTCGTTGTCGGAATAATCTTTTTTGCTTTTTATATCCTGATATAAACCCTTTCGAGAACCAAAAAATTTTTGATTATCGAAAAAATATATCTGCACTTTAGTTTTCAATCCTGAAAGAAATGAAGATCGCACACTGAATAACTCAATCTCGTCGCCCAAATGAATCGGAATATCTTTCAGTCTGACAATTTCGTGAATTTTAAATCTTCGTTCGTCAACAGCTCCATATTTCGGAACAACGAGCCGAACCTCGTGACCAAGCTCAGCCAAAGTCTGTGGAAGAGCACCAGATACATCGCCAAGTCCGCCAGTTTTAACGAAAGGTGTAACTTCAGAAGTGACGAACAATATTTTTAGGTTTTTTAATTTAGCCATAAATTTTAAAAATTTTTTTCAAAAATACGAAAATTTGCTTCTATTTTCAATTTCTATTTTGTATAATAAATTCCAAATTGAGTTTAATGAATGTATTTTTTCTCAGGAATAGACCCGAGCTATCAAATTACTTTAAGAAATGTAGGATAAGCATTTATTTTACTTGACATTATCAAAATAAAGAATTAATATTTCGTAAGAAATAGAGGTGAAAATGAGACACATATTTTATTTTGTTCTTTTTGCAGCTTTCATCTTGTATGGTTGTTCTGCTTCAGAAGTAACCGAAGAGACAGGTGAAACTCAGGTAGAGTACAAAACAACTGAAGTACCTCAACCACCAGCAGGAACCAAACCAATCGTTACACCACAGGAGACATTCAAAACTCAAACACAGCCTGAATATATTCCTCAAGGTCCGCCGAATCCTCCTCCTCCACCAATTAAAACAACTTTCACTGAGACCAAAGTGGAAGAGATAAAAACTCCTCCTCCGGCAACGCTAGAATACCAATACAAAGTTCAGGTATTCGCATTTAAGAGTCGGTTGAACGCAGAGACGGAAGCGCAAAGAATCCGTAATCGTCTCCCTGCTCAAAAAGTTTATGTTGAGTGGTATGATAATTTATTTAAAGTTCGGTTAGGGATTTTTTCTGCTTGGGAACATGCACGATCGGTGAAAGAAGTTTTGTATAATTTAGGTTACACAGATAGTTTTATCGTCACTGAAAATAAGCAATAAGCAAATATTATTTCTTTCACTTGCGATTGTAATCGTTTTTTTACTTTCGAAATGTTCTTCAGGTGAAAAAATTAGTGAAGAAGCAAATGATGATTATCAAGTGGACTTAAGCGGTTACAGTCCACTTGATAGTTTCTTATCTGAAAAATCTCAGGATTCAAGTTCTAATAAAGAAAATATTTGGCAGTTCTACGATACTGAATTAATCCGAAATCAAAAATCTACCTTAAAACCGTCTCGACCAAGTTCATTTTATACTATTCAAATTCTAATCAGCGATAATCTTTTAGAGATTGATTCGTTGAAAAAGGAAATACAATCTGTAATTCCTGAACTAAAGCAATTCGTTTTATACGAACCTCCATTTTATAAGCTTCGACTTGGTGAGTTCCAAACAAGACTCCAGGCGAATAAATTTTTAAATATTTTAGAGAAGAATGGTTATATTACAAGCAGAATAATTACTGATAGACGCAAATAGTTCTTCATAACCATTTTTCAACGAAATGTCTCTTCTTCTCTTTAATGCTAATCAAATACTAACCTGCAAGGCTCAAAACAAACGATTTAAACGTAAGGATGAACTTAGCGAGTTATCGATTCTTGATAGAAACTCGATAATCATTGATGCGGGGATTATTACAGAAATAACTGATAAAGTTTCTGAAGCTGATTTTGGTAAATTTGATAATGTTATTGATGTAAGAGAATTTTCTATCCTGCCAGGTTTAGTTGATGCTCATACTCATCTCGTGTTTGCCGGTTCCAGAGAAGAAGAATTTGAAAAAAGGACAAAAGGAATCACTTATGAAGAAATTGCACGCTCCGGCGGTGGAATAAATTCTACCGTAGAAGCAACACGAAAGATCGGTTCTGAAGAACTCTTTATGGTCTCAAAAAAGCGACTTTTAGAGTCAATTTCATATGGAATTACGACTATCGAAATTAAAAGTGGTTACAGTCTTGATGTTGCCAACGAAATCAAAATGTTAAATTGCATAAAAGAATTAAATGAACTTGATTTAGCGGAATGCATTCCGACTTTCTTGGGGGCACACACTGTACCAAACGAATTTAAGCAAAACCGTTCAAACTATATCGCATTAATCTTGGATGAAATGCTTCCAAAAATATCTCAATTGGGAGTAGCAAAGTACTGCGATATCTTTCTTGAAAAGACTGCATTCTCCGTAGAAGAATCTGAATCGATCCTTTCAAAAGCAAAATCTGTAGGATTTGAATTAAAACTTCATTGCGACCAATTTAATTCAATCGGCGGTGTTGAGCTTGGCATTAAATTAAGAGTAAAGAGTATTGATCATTTAGAAATGATCACAAAAGAAGATATTTCAAAGATTGCTGAAACTGAAATTGCGACTGTTTTATTACCCGGAGTATCATATTTTCTAAATATACCGTACGCTCCAGCTAGAAGTCTAATAGATTACGGAGCAATTGTTGTACTCGCGACTGATTTCAATCCCGGTTCTTGTATGACTCAAAATCTACCCCTCATAATGAATCTTGCTGCGATTCAAATGAAAATGTCTATCAATGAAACGATTAACGCTGTTACGATCAATGCAGCATATTCATTAGGGCTTGAAGAAAAAATTGGAAGTATAGAAGTTGGAAAGCAAGCTGACTTTCTGATTCTCAATTCTCCGAATTATCAAAATCTGGTTTATCATTTCGGTACCAATCATACACAATACACTATAAAAAAAGGGAAAGTAATATATGCAAGAAATAATTGAATGTGTCCCGAATTTCAGTGAAGGAAGAAATGAAGAAACAATCAAAGCTATTGGGGATGCTGTTTCAAATACGCCTGAATGTAAACTGTTGAATTGTGAACCTGATAAAGACTACAATAGAGTTGTTGTTACTTTTGTTGGAACCAAAAAAGGAGTTTTAGAGGGTGCTGTAAATGCATCTTTAGTTGCCTCTGAAAGAATTGATATGACTCAACACAAAGGAGAACATCCACGGCTCGGTGCGATCGATGTAGTACCATTTATTCCTGTAAAAAATGTTACCGTTGAAGATTGTGTGGCTATCTCAAAGGAATATGGTAAGATTGTTTCAGAAAAGCTCAATATCCCGATCTACCTATATGAATCCTCAGCTGTGAAACCCGATCGAATCAATCTTTCCAACATTCGTAAAGGTGAATATGAAGGCTTATCCGAAAAGCTTAAAGATGCTGAGTGGATGCCGGATTTCGGCAAACCTAAATTTAATCCTAAACTTGGTGGAACTGTTACCGGTTCTCGGTTTTTCTTGATTGCGTACAATGTGAATTTGAAAACTGAAGATGTTAATATCGCAGATGAGATCGCCCAGACAATTCGTGAATCCGGAAAAATCTTACGGGATGAAAATGGCAACGCTGTTAAAAAAGATGGTAAGACCGTAAGAATACCCGGCAAACTAAAAGATGTTAAGGCGATGGGAGTTTCACTAGAGAACTTCAAAATCACACAAGTTTCAATAAATCTCATCAACTATCGAATCACAAATATGCACCAAGCGTTTGAAACAGTGAAAGAAGAAGCAAAAAAAATCAATGTGGAGACTTGGGGAAGTGAAATTGTAGGACTTGTACCGCTCGATGCTATTACTGAATCGGGAAAGTTTTACTCACCCAATGAAGATGATGAAAAAAATCTTGTCGAATCAGCTGTTCAAAATCTTGGATTGAGCAATCTTACCAAATTTAATCCAGATGATAAAATAATTGAATATTTAATTAAGGAGTGAAAATGATCTTAGAAAAAAAAGTAAATGAACTCATAAATGAAATTTCATCATCATCACCAACTCCGGGTGGCGGGAGTGTTTCATCATTTGCTGCTGCACTGGGAACGGCTCTTTCAATAATGGTTACAAATCTCACCATCGGTAAGAAAAAATATGACGCCGTTCAAGATGAAATAATTAAATTAAAAAATGAGCTTGAGAATGATATTAAATTATTCTACGAACTTTATGATAAGGACTCAATGGCTTTTGACGAAGTAATGGTAGCTTTCAAATTACCAAAAACAAACGATGATGAGATTTCAAAAAGAAGTGATGAGATCGAAAAGGCAACTGTGAAGGCGACCGAAGTTCCTATGGAAGTGATTGAACACATCCTTAACGTTGCAAGGAAAGCTGTAAAAGTTGGTGAAATCGGGAACCAGAATTCAATTAGTGATGTAGGAGTTGCGTTGAGCTTACTTAAAGCTGCAGCCGATGGTGCGTTCTTGAATGTAATGATTAATACAAAATCGATGAACAATCAGGAATTAGCCAGAAGCTTAACAATAAAATCAGCTCAAGTTATTGAAGAACTTGAGTCTATCGTGCAAAAATCTCTTTCGGACATAAAAAAATCCATTGAATTATAATGAAGTTAAAGTACTCGTTTCTCGTTACAATTTTTATTTGCCTTTTTACCACTAATCTTTATTCTCAATCAAAAGTTTTGACAGGAATAGAAATTCTATTCAGAGATGGTTTAGATAAAATTAAAGGAAAAAGAGTAGGATTAATTACTAATCAAACCGGAGTTAATTCAAAACTTGAATCGACCATTGATTTGATTCATAAAATGAAAGATGTGAAGTTAGCTGCACTCTATGGTCCTGAGCACGGTGTGAGAGGTGCAATTCCCGCAGGCGAAAAAATTGATACTTACATAGATGATAAAACAAATCTTCCAGTTTACTCATTATACGGAAAGACCCGAAAACCAACTCCTGAAATGTTAAGAGGAATTGATGTTTTGATTTATGATATACAGGATATTGGTGCACGCTCATATACTTACATTAGTACTATGGGTTTGGCGATGGAAGCTGCTGCAGAAAATAATATCAGCTTCGTTGTGCTTGACCGTCCTAATCCGCTTGGCGGAGAAAAATTCGAAGGTTCGATTGTCCGCGATGGTTATTTTTCATTCATCAGTCAATTCCCAATTCCCTATATATATGGATTAACCTGCGGTGAGATCGCACTGATGATCAACAACGAAGGTTGGTTGAAAAATAAAATTAAATGTGATCTAACCGTTGTAAAAATGCAGGGCTGGAGAAGAGATATGATTTTTGAAGATACAGGTTTACCCTGGGTCCTCACTTCTCCTCATATTCCACATTACTATTCGGCGCAATATTATAGCTGCACCGGAATTTTAGGTGAACTTGGGGTACTTTCTGAAGGTGTCGGTTCAACCCTTCCCTTTCAATTAATGGGAGCTGAAGGAATTGACCCTGAATTGATTGCCACGAAATTGAACAATTTGAAATTACGGGGAGTGATTTTCAGACCAATAACCTGGAAACCATTTTACGGAAATTATCAAGGTAAGACTCTTGGTGGAGTTCAAGTTCATATTACTGATTATAAAAATGTCAACCTGACATCCATTCAGTTTTACTTTCTTCAAGAATTAATCAAACTTTACCCTGACAAAAAAGTCTTCACTCAAGCTAAGCCGGAAAGAACAAGAATGTTCGATTTAGCAACAGGCTGGAATCAGATTAGAGAAAGATTTTCGAAGTCTTATAAATACAATGACATCAAAAACATTTGGGAAAACGAAGCAATTGAGTTCAAGAAAAAAGCTGCAAAATATTTTTTGTATTAGTCTTTCGTTACTGACCTTATTCTCAGTTTCAGCTTTCTCACAAATTGCATTTTCAAAGTTTGAGAATAACTCATCCTATGAAGGGAATTGGGAATTAGCTTATGACGTTCCCAACTTTATCTCAAGCTATGTGCGGGAGAGCTTTGAACTTATTTCACTTTCGCCGAAGAATCTCGAATATGAAATTACGCACTCCAAAAGTGATAGTCTTACTATTTTAGAATTTATAAATCAACTTGGTTTTAAATATTTCGTAACAGGTAAAATTTCAAAATTCAGCATTTCTCGTTTTACAGCCGGCGAACCGAAATTGGCAGGCTATGAAACGTATTCGAATGACATTTCTTTAACCTTAAATATTTTAGATTTAAGTTCTAATAAAATTATCTTTTCAGAGATATTCTCCAATGAAATCTCAGATCTCGGGGTTGGCGTTACCATTTTTGGCAGAGAATCTGCAAGTAAACGGGAATTTTATAATTTGGATAATATCCGATTTGGCTCTTCAGAATTTGTCCAAACACTCGTCGGCAAAAATATGATCGTTATTTGTGAATCATTCACTGAGAAAGCGAAATCAGTTTTTTCAGATCTAAAACAAACTAAAGTACAAATTCCCAAAAACAATACTGAAGATTCTCCCTCTCCTTTTGTGAGAAAAATTATTAAAGGTGAAATTCTTCTGATCGATCATGAGAATAAAGAAGTTTTTATCAATTTAGGTTCGAGTGATAATCTTTCTGTTGGTACAGTCTTATCTGTTTATGCCATCGGTGATTCTCTATTTGACCCACAGACAAATATCTTCCTGGGAATTGCTGATAGAAAAGTCGGTGAAATTGAAATCGTTGAAATTAGAGGTGAACGATTCTCTCTTGGAATAATTCGTTCAGAAACTGAAGAGGTAAAAAAAGGAAATCAAGTTCGAAAAATTTCTGTTCTACCTCGATAATTTTTCATAATCGAAATCCACATCTGTCACGGGCCAGCGTGGTTTAATTTTGATCGTATCAGGGTAATAGACAAATTTATTTGAAAATTCATTTCTGACTGATGAACCTAAAAATTGTTTGCCTTGTCCGCTTTCATCCTGAAACATCTTTAACAAATAGGACCCTTGTAGGATTCTTTTAAGTTCATATTTCCCTGAGGTGTCAACTTTAGCTGAATACTTTTGACGGGGTCCATCTATCCCCCTTGCAGAAATAAATACTTTATCAGATTTATCTTTATCGAGATTTTTTACAGTACCTATAATTTCACTGAAATATGATTCATCATTGGTTCTAAAGCTTATGGTGAAAACCGAATCGACTTTATTCCCGGCAAGGTCTTTAAAGTATTTGAGATCTAAACTTAATCTGTAATCCATCTTTGGTATTAAAGAAAGCTTGGGAATAATGTGAAAAGAGGATTGATCAATATATTTAATTTCAAACTCGACGTCCTTATTCGAAGAATCCTTGAAAACAATTCCAGACTTCAAATTCTCATTTGCTATGAAATCGTCAAATAGGAAATAAATTATTGGATTTAAATAATCGGTAGTAGCGCTTTTTTCAAATGGTCTTGAATCTAATAATTTTGGTGCTGTCGTATCCTTTCCTGCATTACTTAAAAAACTAATTATACTTGTATCCGATTCATTTCCAAAGTAATCATTGATACCGAATGTTTTTAACTCATATTCATAATCATCTTTTAGTTCATCAAACAACAAGAAAATGCTTGTGCCGGGAAGTCTTGCACGAAAATGTCCGAGAGGTTCAACTGCAATATAGTCTTTCTTGTCTCGCAAAATTATTTTTTCAGCAATGAGGGAAGTTGAATCGATTGGTTCATTAAATACTGCTAGCAAATGGTTATTATCGATTGATTTAACTGAAAGAACCACTGGTTTTGCTGTGTCTTCTCTTGTCATTTCAATGTAAATATTTTCTTTCTTATTCAAAGAATCGCTTAAGAAAATATCTGCCAAAGCGAATCCGACTTGATCTTGCTCAATCTGGTATAACAAATCTTTAAATTGATCTCTCACAGCAAGTAATCTGTACCAGCCATTATTCAATCCGAGTAAGTTGAATTTGCCTTCTCGAGAAGTTTGACTGACATAATCCGGTTTTTTATCAGAATATTTAACAATCGAATTTGCTGAATCAATTTTAAATAAATAGACCATAATATTGAAAGGATTATCATCATAAATCTGTCCAGAGATTGAACCTTCATCAATTTTATCACCGGTCGAAAATTTTAGAGTAAATGTTTCTGATAACTTATTTCTTCTGAGATCAGAAATATCCGTTCCAAGTGTGATTACATAAGTTTGATTTTCTTTTAACCTCTCAGGAAAGATAATTTCCACTTCTCTTCCACTCCAACTGATCTCAGGACTCTCTTCAAAATATGGGGAAATAAAAATTGATTCTTGGAATGTCCGTTTGTCGATGTATTCATTGAACTCAAAAACAACTTTGTCATCGGAGAAGTTTGTTGCAGCTTGTGGAGGATAATATGAAATTATTTCAGGTGGGATTTTATCCTCTTCACCCCCTCCAGGCGGTAACTGGCTTGCACATGAGAAAATCATAATCGAATTCAGAATAATGAAAAAAGATATATAATATTTTTTCAAGTTAGTATTCTGCTTCATCTTCTCACGGTTTTTCGATACTCTCGAACTGCTCTTTGATGCTCGGTATAATTTTTTGAAAATTTGTGACCATCATTTTTTCCAGTAGATACAAAATAAATAAAATTATGCTTTTCGGGATTAACTGCAGCCAATAAGCTCGCTCTCCCCGGTGAATTTATTGGTCCAGGAGGCAAACCCGGATTGAGATATGTGTTATATGGGGAATTTATTTTTAAATCTTTGTACAGCAACCGACGAGGTGGACCTGAAATCACATATGCGACAGTCGGATCTGCTTCCAACCGCATTTTCTTTTTTAGTCGATTATGATAGACACCCGATATCGTGGAGCGTTCACTTTCAACATTCGTCTCAACTTCGATTATGGATGCTAAAGTTACAATTTCATTTTTCGTGAATTTTATTTTTGCTTCATATAGTTCGATTTTCTCTTTATAGAACTTTTGAAAGTGTGAAGCCATTTTGTTGATCACTTCCTCCGGGGTGCTGTCCGTAAAAAACTCATAAGTATCAGGCATCAAAAAACCTTCAAGTGTAGATTGAGGTACATCATATTTTGATAAAAGCTCTTTATTTGATGCTGCCATCAAGAATTCTTCTTGTGTGAAATTAAGTGAATCTGAAGATATCCTTGCAATTTGTTTCAACGTTATACCTTCCGGAAAAGTAATTTTTAACGTCGATTTTCCCCTTCCTTCAACAAACATTCGAAGTAGATTATAATTTGATAAACCATACGGAACTTCATAAGTCCCAGCTTTAATTTTTCTTTCAACACCTAATACAAATCCACAAAAAAGAAATGCATATTTGCGATTGATTATGTGTTTCTTCTCAAGACTATCTGCAAGAGCCTTGAACGTTGATTTTTCATGAACCTTAACTAGAGTCGATATTTCATTATTTTTTGCATTTTCTGCGAAGAATAAATTCAAGCCGAACATTAAAAATAAAATAAATGATGAGAGTATTATCAGCCAATAATCAGGCGTGATGTAACTACCGGGATTATTTTTCTCATGCTTAGCTTGCATTAATTTGGAAAGGGATGTGTAATTGGATTTGTTTGATAATAATTCGATTCGTAAGATTTCAGCCCGGCAAAAGCGATCATTGCTCCGTTATCCATACATAAAGATAAATCCGGATACAAAAGATTACAACTTTTAACTTTTAAGCTCTCTCTCAATTTTTCTCTAAGATAATTATTTGCCGCAACACCGCCAACTAAGACAGCATCTCTGACTTTGAACTCTCTAACTGCAAGATCGACTTTTTGAACTAACGCCTCAGAAACAGCTCGCTGAAAGGACGCAGCAATATTTTGTTTAGAGATATCGTCCATTCCTTCTGAATAATTTTTCTGAATAAATCTCAGAACAGAAGTTTTGACTCCACTAAAGCTGAAGTTATATTTTTCAGCTAAATTTGCAACCGGAAAATCTGTGAAATTCTCATCTCCCAATAACGCCAACTTCTCGATTTCCGAACCGCCTGGATAATTCAGACCAAGCAGTTTTCCAACTTTATCGAATGCTTCACCAGCTGCATCATCGACTGTCGATCCGAGTAACTCCATCTCATAAAAATCTTTAATCAAGTAAAGAGCGGTATTGCCACCGGAAACAAGTAGAGCAACGAACGGGAATCGTGGTTTTTGTTCCGACAAAAAAATTGAAAATAAGTGTCCATGAACATGATTTACTGGAATGAAATTTTTTCTCAACGAAAAACTAAGTCCTCTTCCGAAACAATATCCGACAATCAAAGCTCCTATTAATCCGGGCCCAGCAGTTGCTGCGATCAAATCCAACTCTCTCGAGTCTAACCTGGTTTCGGTTAAAGCTTGTTTCAGGAGTGGAAGTAAATTTTGGAGATGTGCTCTACTTGCAATTTCCGGAACAACGCCCCCAAATTTATTGTGTTGCTCCTGGGTATAAATTAAATTTACGAGAATCCTATCATTTTCGATAATTCCAATTGAAGTCTCATCACAGGATGTTTCAATGCCCAAAGTTATCATGATCGCTTAGCAAAAATATTCAGTGCTATATTTTTTACAAGATCGGGATTCTCCTTCATTCTTCTCATAGAATATTTATACCATTGAGTTCCAAATGGGACGTAAATCCGTACCTTGTAACCCTCTTCAACAAGCTGATCACGTAAATCGACTTTTACACCCAATAACATTTGGAATTCAAACTCTTTAAATGACTTATTATATTTTTTTATAAGCTGTTTTGAAGAATTAACCAAATATAAGTCATGTGTCGCGATGCCGACATAAATATTATTTTGAAAAAGAAAGTCAAGAAGTTGGATAAAATTATCCCTGATCTCCTGTTTCCCTTTATAAGCGATTTCTTCTTTTTCGTTATAAATTCCCTTACAAAGGCGAACACTGCTACCACTTAATTCTTTTAGTGCACCTTTGAATATATTCTCCCCATCTCGAAGATATGCTTGCATTACCATCCCACAGTTAGAATAACTTCTTCGCAATTCTTTGTACAATCGAACTGTATCATAGGTGCAGCTCGAATCTTCCATATCAATCTCAACATAATTATCCGTTTCCTTTGCAACATCGAGAATGAGTTTCATATTTTTTAAACAGATGTCATAACTAAGTTTTAATCCAAGTTGAGTTAATTTCACAGAAAGTGTTGACCCAAGTTTTTCATTTGCAATTTTTTTAAGCACGTCTATTGCTTCATTTGTCGATTCGGTTGCTTCTGATATTTGGGTCGTATCTTCTCCGAGTACATCCATCGTAGCGAGTATTTGTTTTGAATTCAATTCTTTAACAACACGAACACCATCTGATAGATATTCTCCGGCTATATACCGGGATGCAAAAAGTTTTATGAATGATTTAGGTAAGATTTGAGCGAGCTTAACAATAAGCAAATTTAGTAAGTTCAAAAGAAAGCTCCGTTATTATTTATGAGCCGAACCAGCCTGCCTGCACGCCAAAGTGTATAGCACATTTCAAGTTTACCTACGCAAAGCTTCGGTAAACAGGTATTTTGACATGCGGGCGTTACGGCACACAGGCGTGTAGTGAAGCAGGCTCATTTATTCATGTTGAATTATTTTTCTTCTCTTTTGAAAGCAGAGTTAAAAGATTCCAAATAAAAGTAAACTTATTATTTAATTCTTCAATTGTAGAATCATTATGAATTACGAAATCGGCTAATTCCTCAGCATCATCAGGATCGATTTGATATTGTGCTCTCTGAAAAAATTCTTCAGGCTCAATTGAATCTCTTGATACGATTCTTTTCAATCGATTCGAAATTTCTGATTTTAACAGTACAATATAATCAAACTTATCTTGAATATTTGTCTCGAAAATCAGAGCTGATTCAACGAAAACGAGATTACGTTTTTTAAATTCTTTCTTCGCTATGTTTTGGATTTCAATTATGGTTGGTGGGTGAACGATTGAGTTAATCTTTTTATACTTTATCGGATCAGAATAAATTTCCTCGGCAATAAATTTAGCATTTAATTTTCCGCTATGAAGATATGCTTTGCTGCCAAAAGTTTGGGCAATATGACTTCTTACGTTTTGGTTTTCGAACATTAAATCTTTTGCAATAGCATCTGAATCTAGAACAATTTCGCCTTTTTGTTTAAGGAACTCGGAGAAAAGCGATTTCCCGCTGCCGATCCCACCGGTAATTCCAATTAGTAGATTATAGTTCTTCCGACGCTGGGAAGAATGCACTTTATTTGGCAAAAGCAATCTTTCGCACTTCTCTGATAACAACTACTTTAATCTGACCCGGATATTCCATTTCTTCCTGGATTTTCCCGGCAATCTCCTGGGCTAATCTATCTGCAGTAACATCATCGATTTTTTCGTGTTCAACAACAACCCGCACTTCTCTTCCAGCTTGGATTGCATAAGTCTTTGCTACTCCCTCAAACGATTTTGCAATTGCTTCAAGTTTTTCCAAACGTTTAACATATCCCTCAAGAGGTTCTCTCCGGGCACCAGGTCTTGAACCACTGATTGAATCAGCAGCTTGGACAATAGCTGCAACTGGATGTTCCATCTCGATGTCATCATGATGGGAACCGACAGCATTTACTACAATTGGGTGCTCATTATATTTTTTTGTTATTTCCCACCCTAGTAGAGCATGCGGTCCTTCAACTCCTTTTTCTACAGTTTTACCAATATCGTGCAGGAGCGCACCTCGCTTAGCATAAGTTGGGTCTAATCCAAGCTCAGCGGCAATAATGCCTGCTAACATAGCGACTTCAATACTGTGCTGTAATAGATTTTGCCCATAGCTGGAACGATATTTCATTTTTCCCACTAATTTAATTAGTTCTTTATGCATCCCATGCAAGCCCAACTCGACTAAAGCGTTCTCACCATCTTCAATAAAACGGTCATC
Organism: Bacteroidota bacterium; assembly: GCA_018828505.1. Classification (GTDB taxonomy): domain Bacteria; phylum Bacteroidota; class Ignavibacteria; order Ch128b; family Ch128b; genus JAHJVF01. Next base: position 27,120 of record JAHJVF010000477.1, read on the forward strand.
GAGTTCTTCCTTAACTTTTTCTACCACTTCTTCAATCCTTGCCGGATGAATTCTACCGTCAGCCATTAACTTTTCGATCGATACTTTTGCGACTTCCCTTCTGAAAGGATCGAAGGCACTCAAAATTACCGCCTCAGGCGTATCATCTACAATCACATCAACACCGGTTGCTGCTTCAAATGCACGGATATTCCGCCCTTCTTTACCGATAATTCTCCCCTTCATTTCTTCATTTTGGATTTGAACAACACTTACCGTCGTTTCCACAGAGTGATCGGCTGCTGATCTTTGTATTGCTTGCACAATTATTTTTTGAGCTTCTTTTTTGCACTCGGCTTTTGCTTGATCACGAATATTTTTAATTGATTGTGCAGCTTCTGCTTTCGCTTCATTGCTCAAATTTTCGATCAGCATTTTTTTTGCTTCGTCCCGTGTGAGACCGGCAGTTCGTTCAAGTCTAATGTTCTGTTCGGTGATTACTGTATCGAGCTGTAAATTTTTCTTCTCAGCCTCGGTTAAATGGCGTGAAAGCTCTTTTTCATTTTCGAGTAAAGTTTTTTCCTTTTTGATATAAACTTCCAATTTTTTTTCAAGAGTCTCCTCTCTTGTTTTAATCTGCTTTTCATAATTCTGAACTTGATTCTTTTTTTGTGAAACTTCCTGATCAAAATTCTGTTTTTTCTTGTACCATTCGTCTTTGACTTCTAGAAGCTTCTCCCTTTTGATATTTACTGATTCCTTCTCAGCATCCTGAATTATTTTTTTTGCCCTCTCTTCAGAAGAACTTATGCTACTTTTTCCAACCTGTGAATTTAACATCCACCCTAAAAAGAAAAGCGTAACACATAGGAAGACTATTAACGGAATTAAAATATAAAGATCCATAATTTTTGCTTTCTTGTTTTAATCTGCCGCCCCAAATTCTCCTCTAGATAGGATTTGAGAACCTATCTAACATACAGTGGGTGTCAGCCCAAAAACCTTTTACGTCCACTGAGCTATTTGATTACCAAGTAATCAAAATGGCTACGATCATATAAATGATAGTTGAGGCCTGTAATTGGCTATTGGAGTCTAACTCCCTTGGTAAAAGTGTTAGTTCTCAAATATTTACCAAGAAGAATTCAGAGCGGCTAGAAGTATAATATTATTAAGAAATGTCTTCCAGAAGCAAATTGAGTTTATTAATTCGTTCGGTCGCCTTATCTATAGATTTGTTGAATGATTCCTTCTCTGCAAACAAGTCATTCGCTATATTAAGCGATGCTAATACTGCAACTGTTTGGCTTGGTTGATCGCTCATATCTTCCCGCAAATCATTCATAAGTGTGTTGACATAATCGCCAAGATCTTTTGCACGTTCTTCGTTTTCAACTAAAAGTGAATATTCTTTATCGAATATTTTGATTTTAAGCTTCTTCTGGTTAGACATTATTGTATTGAAACATTCTTAAGAAATATGAACTTCCATCCTCTCCAGGATTTCAGAAATTCTACTTTTTAATGCTTGTCTCTCCTTCTCAGAAATAATAATTGTATTTTTTATTTTATTGAATTGAACCTTTATGTCATTTAACTCGGTCTCTCGAGTTAATTTTTCTTTGGTCAATTCGGCGTTTAAGTTTCTAAAGTTAGAAATCTCTTCTTGTAATTCGTGATTTTCTTTTTTGAGATCGTTGTACTTTACGGCTAAATCTTGAATATTCTTTTCGAGATTAAGAAGTGTTTCTTCGAATTTGGCTTTTTTTTCTTCAATGCCCATTAATTCGACGACCTCAATTGAATGGCAAACTCTTTTTCTAGTCCGTTGATAATTTTATCTATTCTTTTCTCTACTTCCTCTGTTGTGAGAGTTTTTTCGAACGATTGGAACTCCAGACGTACGGCGAGACTTTTCCTGCCTTTAAATTTTTCATCACGATAAAGATCGAATAGATTTACACTAATTAACAATCGATCGCATAGAGAATATATTTTCTCTTCAATTTCGCTATAGGAAATATTTTCACTCACAAAAAAGCTAAGGTCTCGTTCGACCTTGGGGAAGTTGGATATAGAGGAATAGGATTCGACCCGTTTAGAAAGGGATTTTATTAAGTTAAAATTAAACTCTGCTGCAAAAACTGGATATCTAATATCATATTTTTGAAGATATCCTTCATGAAGCCGATATAAAGAACCTATATAAGTAGAATCTATAAACACTTTAATTTCAATAGAATAGAATAAATTTTCTAAATTATTATAAGAAGTGAATGAAACTTTGTCAAGGGTTATTTTTTCAAAAAGTGCCTCTATTAATCCTCTGAGATAGAAAATGTCGACATTATCCGTTTTATCTTTCCAATTTTCTATCTGGGATGGACCTGCCACGCAAATTGCAAGATTTCTGGTTTCCACAAAATCATTAAAATCATTGAGATATGCTGCCTTCATCGAAACGCAATTACCCAATTCATAGATTTGAATATTGAATTCGGAAAATTTACTATTCGATGAAATATTTTTAACTAATCCTGGTATTAGACTCGTCCTCAAATGAGAATGCTCTTGACTGATGGGATTGAGAATTTTCATTGGCATTTTTGCATCGAATGAAGCGTCCGTTTCGTTCATTAAAGTGTTATTGACTACTTCGGATAAACCAAAACCAGTTAAGATCTCTCTGATCGATTTCTCCTGTTCGACAAAAAACCTTTCCGGTGAAATTTCAAAACTAATCCGTGAATCGAGAGGAATATTATCATATCCGTATATTCGAGCAATTTCCTCGATCAAATCTACTTCTCCCTCGATATCTGGCCTGAATGATGGAACCGAGCAGGTTAATTCGACTCCGTTTTGCTTACGAACTTCAAACCCGAGACTTTCAAGAATTTCAGAAATCCTATCTCGTGCAATCTCAATTCCTATAACTTGCGTTACACGTTTAGTCCGCAGTTCAATTTCTCTTATTTGAATTTTATTCGGATACTCATCAATATGCCCGGCTACGATTTCTCCATCTGCCAATTCGGAAATTAATTGAGCGGCACGAAGAGCTGCATTAAGCGTATTATTAAAATCAACTCCCCTTTCAAATCGATAAGATGATTCTGTGGATAGCCCTAAATATTTTGACGTCTTACGTACACTCTTCGGATTGAAGTATGCACTTTCAATAATTACATCTTTGGTTGACTCGATTATTTCAGAATTTTTTCCTCCCATAACACCTGCAATCGCAATTTTTCGATTTGCATCGCAGATCATTAATGTATCTTCGGTAAGAAGTTGTTCTTTATCATCAAGAGTTGTGAATTTTTCTCCCGCTGCAGCATTTTTGATTATTATTCTGTTCCCTTCGATAAGCCTTGCATCGAATGTGTGAAGCGGTTGCCCGTATTCCATCATTACAAAATTTGAAATATCGACAACATTGTTAATCGGTCTAATTCCGATATTATTTAAATAATTTTTTAACCATTGTGGGGACTCTTTAATCTTTACATTCTTAACATACTTCGCACAGTAGCGGGGGCAATCCACTTCATTCTCAATTTCAACTTTCAGTAGGTCGTCAATTTTTTCATCAATTTCATTAAAATGGATTTTTGGCACACAATATTTTTTCTTTAAGATTGCACCTAATTCTCGAGCTACACCAATATGGCTTAGTGCGTCAGGACGATTCGGTGTAATTCCGATTTCGAGTACTGTATCCGATAAATTAAAATGTTCGATCAATGGTTGTCCCACCATTGCATCATCACTTAGCACAAGAATACCAGCTTGATCTTCCCCAAGTCCTAATTCATTTTCGCTGCAAATCATACCTTGCGATTCGATTCCGCGAATTTTTGTTTTTTTTAATTTTTCACCGTTCTCCGGAATTATCGTACCAACAGGGGCGAATATTATTTTCTGATTTTGGGCTACGTTCGGGGCTCCGCAAACAACCTGGAAAACTTCACTTCCGGTAGAGACTTCACACAGAGTGAGTTTATCCGCATTCGGATGCTCCTTCTTCGAAATTACTTCACCTACAATAAATCCTTTAAGGTTCTCACCGACATTCTCAATATTTTCCACTTCCAAACCTGCCATAGTCAGAGATTTTTCAATCTCATCGACAGTAAAATTAGAAATATCTATATAGTTTTTTATCCAGTTAAGAGAAATTTTCATATTCGTATAAATTGTTTGAGAAAACGAATATCGTTATCAAATAAAATCCTGATATCGTCAATCCCGTACTTCAACATCGCTATTCTTTCAATACCTATTCCGAAGGCATAACCGGTGAACTCTTCAGGGTCATAATTAACCGATTTGAAAACATTCGGATCGACCATTCCACATCCGAGAATTTCGAGCCAGCCGCTGTATTTGCAAACGCGGCACCCTTTCCCCTTGCACAAAACACAACTTACATCCATCTCGGCGCTCGGTTCGGTGAATGGAAAGAAACTTGGTCTGAATCTTATCGAAACATCTTTGCCATAAAATAGTTTTGCGAAATTAAACAACGTTCCCTTCAATTCAGCGAAGGTAACTTTTCTATCAACGTACAAACCTTCCACCTGATGAAATATGCAATGGCTTCGTGCACTTACAGCTTCATTTCTGAATACTCTGCCAGGAGCAATAACTCGAATTGGTGGAGAATGTTTTTCCATATATCGAATTTGTACGGGAGAAGTGTGTGTTCGCAGTAAAAGATTTTGTGAAACGAAAAATGTATCCTGCATATCGCGTGCTGGATGATCTTCAGGAAAGTTGAGAGCGGAGAAATTATAATAATCTGATTCGACCTCCGGTCCTTCAGCTGTAATGAAACCAAAAGATTTAAAAATATCTTTTATTTCATCCAGAGTACGGGTCACAATGTGTTTGGACCCGATATTAGGCTTTAGTCCAGGAAGAGTAAGGTCTTCAGAAAATACTGCAGATTTCTGTTTAGGAAATCTTGATAAAAGCTCCTCATAGCTGTGCTCAAGCTCCTTTTTCAGGGAGTTCAACTCCTTACCAAATTGAGATTTGTGCTCCTTTGGAACTAAAGCAATTTTTTCAAATAACTCGGAGATTAAACCTTTACGTCCTAAGTATTTTATCCTATAATCTTCAGCTGCAGAGAACGAATTGATATTTTTTAAATCATCCTTGGCTTCTACAGCAGTTTTCTGGATCAATTCAAGATAATTCATAATTTAAAATGAAAATTCCCTTTGTTTAGTAGAAAAGGGAATTTTTAAAATTAGTTCAACGCAAATTTAACTACTACGGAAAACGCTTCTGGATTATCGTAAGCAATATTTGAAAGAAGCTTTCTATCGATTGAAACCTGCTTTTTAGTGAGAGCATTTATCAACTTTGAATATGTCGATCCGTTAATCCTTGCGGCGGCATTTATACGAGTAATCCAAAGTTGTCGATATATTCTTTTCTTGAGTTTTCTGCCGGTATAGGCATGAAGTAATCCTTTTTCAACCGAATTCTTGGCTATTGTGTAAACTTTACTTCGACTTCCCCAATAACCTTTTGCTTGTTCTAATACTTTTTTTCTTCGCCGATGCGATGCTACTTTATTTTTTGATCTTGGCATTTTTTATCCTCTGCTAACTATTGTAACATTTGCTTTACTCTTTTTTGATCTGCTTCAGAAACTAAGGTACTCTTTCTGAGATTTCTTTTTCTCTTTGTCGTCTTCGATGTTAAGATATGACTTCTGAATGCCTTAGCTCTTTTAAACTTTCCGGATGCAGTTTTACGAAATGTTTTTGATGCACCGCGGTTACTTTTCATTTTTGGCATAGTTTTACCTGCAATTTAGTGCTTTTTACTTTTTGATTTATCTGCCACTAAAATCGCGATCATATGTCTTCCTTCCAATTTCGGAGGACTCTCGACTTTAGCGATGTCGCTTAATTTTTCAATTAATCTATTCAATAATACTTCACCATGTTCTGTGTAAGCCATCTCTCTTCCCTTGAAAATCACTGCAGCTTTAACCTTATCACCATCTAAAATAAATTGACGGCAGTGACGTGCTTTAAATTCAAAATCGTGGTCATCGGTATTAGGATGGAATCGAATCTCTTTTAATGTTGTAACCTGCTGATTCTTCCGTTGAATCTTTTCTTTCTTTTGCTGTTCGTATCTATACTTACCATAATCAATTATTTTACAAACCGGAGGTTTTGCAGTTGGTACAATTTCAACTAAATCAAGACCTTTTCTTTCAGCGATTTTTATCGCTTCTCTTGGTGACATAACTCCAATCTGTGTCCCATCGTTATCAATTACTCTAATCCGAGAAATTCTTATTTGCTCGTTTATGCGAGTTTCCGGAGTTTTTTCTTTAGAACTAATAAATTACCTCTTAATTTGTTGTGATTGTTTTGTGATTGATTTCTTCGAGTACCTGAGAAATGAAACCTTCAATATTAAATTGACCTAAATCGCCGGTCTTATGTTTCCTTACTGAAATATTTTTATTCGAAACTTCTTTTTCACCTATGATTAACATATAAGGGACTTTTTGCAGTTCCCATTCACGAATTTTATATCCGATCTTTTCGTTTCTCTGATCTAATTCAACACGAATATTATTTGAGAATAATCTGTCATATATCATTGAAGCAAAATCAGTAAAATTCTCAGAGATCGGAAGGACTACAACCTGGATGGGTGAAATCCATAACGGGAAATACCCTGCAAAATGTTCTGTCAGAATTCCAATAAATCTCTCAAAACTTCCAAAGATCGCTCGATGGATCATTATAGGGCGTTTGCGTGAATCATTCTCGTCGATATATTCTAAATCAAATCTTTCCGGCATTTGAAAATCCAACTGAATAGTTGCAGTCTGCCAAGAACGATTGATCGCATCCTTAACCTGGATATCGATCTTAGGTCCATAAAATGCACCGTCCCCTTCATTAATTTTGAAAGGGATTTCATTTACGAGAAGTGCTTGTTTCAATGATTCTTCTGCTTGATTCCACAACTCCGGAGAACCCATAGCTTTTTCCGGAAGGGTAGATAAAAAATATGAAGGTTCAAATCCGAAAAGCTTGTAGAATTCATTTACCAATTTCAAAAGTTTTTGAATTTCAGGTAATATTTGATCCGGTCGAACAAATAGATGTGCATCATCCATTGTAATTTGACGTACCCTTAACATTCCTCCTAAAGCGCCCGATACTTCATTCCTGTGTAATCTTCCAATTTCAGAAAGACGTATAGGAAGGTCCCGATAGCTTCTTAGTTTTGATTTATAAACTATGGTGCTTTCCGGACAGTTCATCGGTTTCAAGCTGTAAGTTTCCTCATCAACCTCAACA
>JAHJVF010000478.1 GCA_018828505.1 Bacteroidota bacterium
AAAGAGAGGGGATAGGGGTGAGTTCTTTTAATAATCCTTAACTAAAATTTTCTAACGATTTTCATAGAGATTTTCTCTATATGTTACTGAATAAAGATTCTATAGCTTGCCAGTTGACATACCTTTGGCAGAGAACCGGACAATATTTTTGGATAAACATCTGTCATTACCACCTTTGACTTTACTTTTCATTTAAGATATTTTGTAAGTAAATTTTTAATAAACAAATAATAGGAGATAACATTTTATGGTGAGCCTGTCGAACCATGCTTAAATTAGAAAAACTTGATTCCTTTAACGGGAGGAAAGGTACTCTTTTATTTATCGTGATGGATGGCATTGGACTTGGAAAAGAGTTTGACGGCAATGCCGTATTCAAAGCAAAAACTCCCGTACTCGATAAACTTTTTACCTCGCCATTTTTTACGCAGCTTAAAGCACACGGTCCTGCAGTCGGACTCCCTTCGGAAGATGATATGGGCAATAGCGAAGTCGGGCATAATGCGCTCGGTGCAGGAAGAGTATTCGATCAAGGGGCAAAGCTCGTTAATGAATCAATCGAAACCGGAAAAATATTTCAATCCGATCTTTGGGGAAATATCATACACAGAGCAAAGAACGGCGGTGCTGTTCATTTCATCGGACTGCTTTCGGATGGAAATGTTCATTCGCACATTGATCAGCTTTTTGCTTTGATTAAAAGATGTGCTGAAGAAGGTGTGAGAAAAGTTCGTATTCATCCGCTTGCGGATGGAAGGGATGTTCCCGGAAGAACCGTTCTGAATTACATCAAATCAACTGAAGAGCTTTTTAAGAGTATCAATGAAGAAAAAGGATTCGATTATCGAATAGCATCCGGCGGTGGAAGAATGAAAGTCACGATGGATAGATACAATGCAGATTGGAATATCGTTAAAAAAGGATGGGACGCTCACGTACTCGGGATAGGAAGAAAATTTAAAACTGCTGAGGACGCTGTTAAAACTTTTTACGAAGAAGATCCAAACATAATCGATCAGTACCTTGACGCATTTGTTATTGTTGATGAAAACGATGAGTCAATCGGTAAAATTGTTGACGGCGATTCCGTAATAATGTTCAACTTCAGGGGAGATAGAGCGATTGAACTATCACGTGCTTTTGAAGAGAAGGACTTAAAGGAATTCGACAGAGTTCGTCTCCCGGATGTTTTGTATGCGGGAATGATGGAGTACGATGGCGACCTTCACATTCCGAAAAATTATTTAGTCTTTCCACCTGCAATCGATAGAACCATAAGCGAATATCTTTGTGCAGAAAAAGTAACATCCTTTACAATTTCAGAAACACAAAAGTATGGGCACGTAACTTATTTCTGGAACGGAAATCGTTCTGGCTATATCGATGAATCACTCGAAAAATATTTTGAGATTACTTCAGACAAAATTGAATTTGACAAAGCTCCGAAGATGAAAGCATACGAGATCACTGAAAAAACAATCGAGCTTTTACGTTCAAATAAATTCAGATGGGGGAGAGTTAATTTTGCGAATGGAGATATGGTCGGTCATACCGGTAACTTCGAAGCCACAGTAATTGCAGTTGAAACAGTCGATGAATGTGTCGGGAAATTATTAAAAGTAATTGACGAATTGGAAGGAATCGCAATTGTAACAGCAGACCACGGAAACGCAGATGAAATGTTTACGATGAAGAATGGGAAAAAAGAAGTGAAGACGTCCCACACCTTGAATCCTGTACCATTTGTGATCTATGATTCAAATTACAAAGGTGAGTATAAGATGGCTAATGTTAAAAATCCCGGACTAACAAACGTTGCGGCAACAATTTTGAATCTTCTCGGCTTCAAAAAGGTTGAAGATTATGACGCGTCATTGATTACATTTTTAATGTAGTATAAATGTTCAATAATCTTTTTAATAAATATGATTTCGTTAGAGTAGCTGAGAAAATTAGACAAGGTTATTTTTACAAAATTCTATTCAAGCTAACTTCAAGGAAACTTAGCAGGGTTAAAGAATCATGGAAACATACTGAAACCAATCAATCTCATTGGTGGGATATACCAGCCATAATTACACGCTGGAACTTGTTAATTACGGGCATTCCTGACCTAACCCCCCATGAATACTTTTCTAGAAAATACTTTTCCCTAAAAAAAAATCTTAAAGGATTATCAATTGGCTGCGGAACTGGTCAGAATGAACTTAAGTGGGTTAAATCGATAAACTTTGAACGCTTAGTTGCGCATGATCTTTCTAGCGAACGTATTGCGTTTGCAAAAGGGCAGGCTGAAAAAGAAGGAGAATCTCACGTTCTTCACTTTCTTGTATCCGATTTTTTTGACCTTGAGGTCATTGATAATGAATATGATGTTATCATCGCTGAAGGTGCACTTCACCACCTGAAGCCAATAAATGAAGTCTTGTTTAGAATAAAACGAATGTTAAAGAAGGATGGTTATCTCATTGTCAACGATTATATTGGACCTAGCCGCTTTCAATGGACTGACAGACAATTAGAGATTGTCAACGGGCTTTTAGCAATTATTCCCCAGCGTTACAGAAAGCGAATTCACAGTGGTACTATAAAAAGCCAACATTATAAACCAGGTCGTCTATCTATGATTGTAAATGATCCATCGGAAGCTGCAGAGTCATCTCAAATTCTACCCTTACTAAAAGAATATTTCAACATTGTTGAGTTAAAAGAGTATGGAGGAACAGTTTTGCATATTCTTATGCACGAGATAGCTCATAATTTTATTTTAGCCGATAAGGAGAGCGAACAAATTCTTCATCTCTGTTTTGAAGTTGAAGATTCGATGTTAAAGTTGAATGAAGTACAAAGTGATTATGTTTTCCTGATTGCACAGAAAAAACCTTAGAATTTGTGTCATTCAGATAATTAAAATATGGGTTTAATTTTGAATTTAGTGCGAACTAAAATTCCACTTGATTTTATTAGTAGAAATGGAATATTTTTAACTAAAAATTAGAGCTTTAATCGCAGCAATTCTACCGAATAATATTTCTTAAAGGAGTACGAAATGAAAAAAATATTTTTTGCAGTCAGTTTTTTCTTTGCTGCGAGTTCGGTTTTCTCACAGGGGACATCAATCGGAAAATATTCGGGTGAATTTTTAGCGATTGGAGTAGGCGGAAGACCGCTTGCAATGGGGGGAGCGTACGTCGCTCTTGCAAATGATGCACTTTCAGGTTATTGGAATCCGGCTGGATTATCACGGCTCGATTATCCGCAAGGCGTTTTAATGCATGACGAAAGATTTGCAGGATTGGTTAATTACAATTACGCTTCGATTGCCGTTCCGTATAAATCTGACATGAGTTTCGGTGTGAGCTTAATTCGTTTGGGAGTTGACGGAATTCCCGATACGAGAAACGCGCTGATCGATCTGAATGGAAATTTGAATTTCGATCCCGATGAGAAGCTCGATTACTCTAAGATCACAGAATTTAACTATGCTGATTGGGCATTTTATTTTTCGTTTGCGAAAAAGTGGTTTGATAATTTTTCTTATGGTGCAAACGTTAAGTTGATCAGACGTGATATTGGTGATTTCGGAGCCTGGGGAATCGGGTTTGATGTCGGAGCCTGGTACTCACCGTTCGATAATTTTTATCTTGGTGCAAATGTTCAGGATATAACCACAACGCTTATCGCATGGGATACGGGAACTAATCAATTGATTTCACCGACTTTAAAAATCGGAACTGCTTATCAATTCGAATTCTTAGCCGGTAAATTCATTCCTGCGTTTGATTTTGATGTGAGATTCGAAAATAGAAGAAGTGCATCGATGTTCAATGCAGGCCCCGTGAGTTTTGATCTTCATTCAGGATTGGAATATAATTTTAAGAATCTTATTTCAATTCGTGCAGGCTATAACGATTTGAAGCAATTTACTTTTGGAACCGGAATTATCTTACCCAAGCTGAACATTGATTACTCGTTCGTGAAATTTGATCGCGAAGGTGAGTTAGGGAATACACATCGAATTTCAATTATGCTTTCACTTGACGAAGCAAAATACCGCCGGTCGAATTGAATCGTAAGCTCTTAATAATTTTTCTGGTATTATCAATAAGTTTTTTTGAATGTGCTCCTTCGAAATATAGAATCGGAGGAGCAATTTATTCTCCAGCCGCGATATCATTTAGCGAATCAGTTTTTTCATTTAAAAAATCATTTTCAGTTGCTGTCCCGGAAGGATGGTTCAGCACAATGGATAAGAATCTTGATCGTGATGAAATCTGGTTAGTGAAAGAAAACTATTCCGGAGTAATTAAGATTGGGATTATCAACTTTCCTTTGCAATTGGAGAAGCAAGACTTTGAGGAGAAGTTATTAATAGCAGGTGAACTTAGCTCGGGGCTTATGAAAAGAAAGTTCGGTGAGAAGTTCAGTTCAATTAGAAACCCTGCTTTGTTCAAATCTGGAAACATTTTGTATACGGATTATGAATTCAGATTTGAAAATGATCAATTTGCCCGCATCGTAATTTTCGAAAACAGAGGAAAGCTATTTGAGCTGTTTGCTTACAGTTCTGATTATAAAGCCTCTACGAAAATCAGCACTCTTGAACTTTATTCAACTCAGCAAAGTTTAATCGGCACAATTCAATAGCTGATTTTTATTTCGCTGCCAGTTGTCTCACTAAAAATTCATTATATCTGTATAGATAACAAAAGCCATAAACAATAAAAGAATTACAAATCCAACATTCTGTATAGCAATCTTAACCTTTGGCGGAATTTCTCTTTGCAGGATACCTTCGAGTAAAATGATAATGATATGTCCACCATCCAGAACAGGGAACGGGAGAATATTTATGATCGCTAAACTCAAGCTTAATAATGCAATGAAATTTATAAAGCTGAAAAGATTCACATCGGCTGTTTGAGCTGCCATTTGAGCGATGCGAATCGGTCCGCCGAAAGCTTTTGCGAATTCAACTTTACCGAGAATTACTTTACTGACAATGTTAAAAAAGAGAAGAGTGGTTTCATAACAATTTCTCATTGCTTGAATGCCTGCTGAGAAAAACGAGTATGATTCATATTCGACTGGCGCATCAATTATCATAGAGCTTAAAACACCAATCTTTCCCTCTTTGTTTGGTGCCACGTTTGTTGAGATTGTATCTTTTCCTCTTGCATAAACCATCGGGATACTTTTTTCGGCATTACTGCTGACGATGTCGATCAATTGCTTATTTGAAATTATCCTTTCGTTATTTAAGCTGATGAACATATCCTCTTTTTGAAGTCCTGCCATTTCAGCGGGTGAATTTGAGGTAATTTGGTTTATTACAACTTTCGTTTGTTTTGGCAAAAGAGTAATTCCTTCTGCCCTGTCGAATTGAAGTAAATTACTTTTAATGTTTAATGTCGTTAGTTTTCCATCCCTTTCAACCACCGCACTGAAATCTTCACCGATTCTCTTAATAAAGATAAAATTCAGGATCTCATCCCAGTACACTACTTCCTTGCCATCTATAGAAATTATTTTATCGTTCTGTTTAAACCCCGTAAGCTCAATGGTGCTTCCTTTCGGAATGTAACCGACTTCAGTTGTTTTCAAATGCTGAATCGGTTTAAATATGTTCACACCCCAGAATATTAAGAAAGCTAGAAGTACATTCATTATTACACCTGCGGAAATTACAAATAATTTCTTGCCGGTAGATTTAGATCGAAACTCCCAAGGTTGAGGTTCGTTATTCAAGAATTCTCTATCAAGACTCTCATCGATCATGCCGGCAACTTTAACATATCCGCCCAATGGAAGAATGCACAAACGATAATCTGTATTCCCTTCCAGGTCAAGTTCTTTTGGAAGTGAACCAAAAGTAAAGCCTTTAAGCTTGTTATATCCAAATAGTCGCAGGCCAAAACCGATTGCAAATACATTGACACGCATTTTACTAAGTTTAGCGGCGATGAAATGCCCAAACTCATGTACGGCAATTAAAATTCCAATTGTTAAAACGAAATAAAAGATTGAATTAAAAAGTTCCATTAAATTCCTTAAGCAAAATTTTTACAAATATCACGAGTTACACGGTCACATTCAATAATTTCATTCAGATCAGGATCGGAATTGAATTTATTTTTATCTAAAGCTTTTTCAATAATATCGGGAATTACGTCAAAAGTAATTTGATTTGTTAGAAATTTTTCAACAGCGATCTCGTTTGCTGCGTTCAATACGACAGGGTAGGTTCCGCCGGATTCGAGAGATTTATAAGCTAGATCCAAACATCTGAATTTCAATAGATCAGGTTCTTGAAAAGTTAAAGTATCATATTTTGAAAAATCCATTGGTGAAAAATTAAAATCTAACCGTTCGGGATAACTAAGCGCATATTGAATCGGCAGCTTCATATCCGGAATGCCGAGCTGTGCTTTGATTGATCCATCAGTAAACTCCACCATCGAATGAATTATCGATTGCGGGTGCACTAAGACATCAATTTTTTCACGATCGATTCCAAAAAGCCAATATGCTTCGATTACTTCAAGTCCTTTATTCATCATTGTAGCCGAGTCGATTGTTATTTTATTTCCCATTTTCCAGTTTGGATGATTGAGAGCTTCGGCGATCGAGATAGTTTTAAAGTTCTCGATGCTTCTATTTAAAAATGGCCCACCTGAAGCAGTGAGTATCAGTCGGTTCAAACTTTCTGGTTTCTCTCCAACCAAACATTGAAAAACAGCAGAGTGTTCCGAATCAACCGGGATGATATCGACATTATTCTTCCTCGCAAGATCAGTAATTAGATGACCGGCAACGACAAGAGTCTCTTTGTTTGCAAGTGCGATTTTCTTTTTATTTTTAACGGCTTCTATGGTTGATTCTAAACCGGCAAACCCGACCATTGCAGCAATTATGAGATCAACGTTGTTGCTTCGTGCAATTTGAAGCAAACCTTCGACAGGCAGAATTTCACATTTGAGAGTATGTTTACTGATCAGATCATTAAAAGCTGATCGATCCGTTATAACTACCGCTTCGGGATTAAATTTGAGAGCTTGTTCGACAAGCAGATCAATGTTTGTATTTGTCGTCAGATAGGAGACATTAAATTTCTCAGGATATTTTGCTATCACTTCGAGACTGGATCTTCCGATTGATCCTGTCGAACCAAAGATCGCAATATTTTTTATAGATGTATTCAGACCTAAATAGCGATTAAATTTTCTAAATATAAAAATTTCTTGTTAAAGATGTTTCTCTGGGTTGGTACTTGGCACTAAATTATAATTTTCGGAATGATTTTTTAGATTAGGGTAAAAATTTATGCACCAGTTGTGTTCATATTTGGATAAGTAGCCATTTTTTTTTAATTTTGCACGCCTTAAGTGAAATCTTAAGAATAATTTTTGCTCATTAAAATAAATTGGTTGGGCGCGTAGCTCAGGGGTAGAGCACTCCGACTTGTCGGAGGAGTCGCCAGGTTCTATGAATTTTTGAATAATTTAAATTGGGCGCGTAGCTCAGGGGTAGAGCACTCCGACTTGTCGGAGGAGTCGCCAGGTTCTATGAATTTTTGAATAATTTAAATTGGGCGCGTAGCTCAGGGGTAGAGCACTCCGACTTGTC
>JAHJVF010000479.1 GCA_018828505.1 Bacteroidota bacterium
CTTCTGCTTCAAAGACAAATTTCTATCTATACTATTTATTTGACTTGGATGAGCATTCATTTAGTTTATTTTCATTGAAGCTAAATCTTTAAAGTTTGTGTTAATAACCTCTATTGTGTTTCTAATTAATTCCTGAAGGTAGGTCTCATCTGGAAGACCTAATGTTTCAATCACAGATTCGTCCAGCTTCTCATTCTCTTCTACGAGTAAAAATGGTTCGGAAACCAAACTTGAAACATGATCGGCTAAATGAATGATTGCCGTTAAAGTTGGATTAATAGTTGCTTCTTTGGGTGAATGATGATATCGAATTGACTCTATTAATTGTGCAGGGAAATTCCATTTCGAAGCAAGGTGGCTGCCGATCTCGGGATGAGTCTTTCCAATAATAATTCTTTCTGCTTCCAATTGACTTATTTTTTGATAGAATCTCAATTCGGAGATTAGATTGAATTCGCTTGTTAAGTATTTTTGCATTGTTGAAATACCAATATCATGCAGCAAACCTGCGATGAAAGCTTCACCAGCAACCCGATACCCAAAATCATTCGCGAGTATTCGAGCAATTGTCCCGCAAAGTATGGAATGTTTTCCAAAATAATTTGTGTTAAAATACCTCTCGTTTCTTGATTGAGCAGAATTCAGAATTGACAAGCTGATTATCAATTCTTTGATCGTATCAAACCCGAGGATTACGATCGCCAATTCAATTGTAGAAACTTTTTGTGACAATCCATAAATGGGGGAATTAGCCAAGCTTAAGACTTTTGATACCATTCCTTGGTCCTGACTAATTAGTTTTGCTAATTTCGCTGCACTAATATATGGCTTATCGATCATATTCATAATCTCATGTGCAATATGCGGTAAGGTCGGAAGTTCGGCAACTTCTTCTATCTTTTTCAGATTGAACTTCTCAATGTTGCTTATATTTTCCATAGTCATTCAGTGTTAATCAATAAGTTTAGAAATTTTAGATTTGAACTTTTTCATCAGATCACTGTGAATTTGCGAGACTCGCGATACGGATATCCCAAGAATATCGGCAATCTCCTGGTAGTTCATATCTTCATAATAATAAAGAGTTAAGATTAATCTTTGCTTTTCCGGAAGCGCATTAATTTCCTTTAGGATCATTTCTTTCAAATTTTCTTTTTCTATCTCTTCAATAGGAGTATCTTCTTCATTTGAAATAAACTCAACCATGGTATCGGAATCCTCTCCCACCTGCTGTGAGAGAGAAATCTTCTGATATTCTTTCAAATAATCTGTTAACGTCACTTCTTCCATTTGATAAGCTTTTCTTCTTTTGTTTTCTATCTCAATTTCTTTTTTGAGATGTTCTTTGTATGAACGCGGAATAAAATCAAGCTTCCGAAGTTCGTCAAGTATCATTCCTCTAATTCTTGGAATTGCGTAAGTTTCAAACTTCACACCGTAAGTTGGATTGAATCGATCTATTGCTTCGCTCAATCCAAGTATTCCATATTGAAAAAAATCCCTTTCATCTAAAACCGCAGCATTTCTCAGATCGGTTCTATGAATCACATAGTGAACAAGCTTGGAATATTGTTTCATCAACTCAGTCTTTAAAGAAGAAGCGGACGTCTTCTTGTATTCCTTCCACAACAATGCAGTTGTCATCTTGACACCCCTGAATTTAATTTGTGATCTGGTTTGGAATTTAGGATCGAAAGGTTATACAGATAATTGAATACAACCACATAAGAGGAGAATAGAAAAAGAACGGAACTTAAGATGAAAAAATTAAGTTCCGCAGCCAAAAAATTCCAAAGTAAGTAAAACACTATGAACGCAATTATCATACTTTTCGATCTCTTCAATCTTTTATATTTTTTTTCGTTCATTTTTTGACCTCTTTTTCCTTAAACGGTTCAATAGTTGTACCAGACTATTTTGATATCCGAATAATTCTGGTAATTAATTATTCTATAAGGAGTTAGAGGGATTGGTCAGGAGAGAAAAATTAAACCAATATGTACAAACTCTGGCTAGTATTAGCCAAGCGGGGAATATTTCTCATTAAATGGGTGGGATAGTTTGTTTATTAAATACTATCTAGATTTTTTCTTACAACTTGGGCTAATTTTTCAACTGTGTAAGGTTTTTGAATAAAGTCATCAATTTTTGAATCTTCAACTTGTCCGGAATCCTTTTCTATCATGTAGCCGCTCGTGAGTATAACTTTCACGTTAGGATTTTTCCTTTTAACATATTCAAGAACTTCTATTCCGGATATTTTTGGAAGTGTCAAGTCAAGAATTATAAGATGAATATCATCGGGTTTACTGTCAAATGTTTTAATAGCAACTTCGCCATCTTCAGCAGTAAAAATTTTATAACCTAAGTCTGATAAATATTCACTGGAAAAATCCCGAATACTTTTCTCGTCGTCAACAATCAAAAGCCCTTCATTTCCGCCACGGGAAAATGTTTCTTCAACAGTTTCTTCATTTTCAGATCTATCTGATACGGGAAGATAAATGTTAAATGTTGTACCGACATCTTCCTCACTTTCGAAATCAATTTTTCCGGAATAGTTATCAACAATATTTTTAACAACTGCAAGTCCGAGTCCCGTACCTTTTGCAATCCCTTTCGATGTAAAAAACGGGTCGAATATTTTATTCTTCTCGCTTAATTTAATGCCTGTTCCCGTATCGCGAACCGAAAACCGGATGAATTTTCCCTCGGAGCTTGATTTATCTTTTTCGTAAGAAACTGACAACGTTGAAAGGAATATTTTTCCCCCCTTCGGCATTGCATCAGCAGCATTCAAACAAAGATTCAATACTATCTGAACAGCGTGTCCCGGATCGATGAAAATTTTTGGTAAATTTTCCTCAAGCTCGAAGATGATCTCAATTTTCGGATTTATCACTTTTTGAAGAATTGATACGGCTTCATTGATCTTGAGATTGAAATCAAGAACCTTTTCTTTTGAAGTAACTCTTTTGCTAAAGGCGAGTATTTGCGACGTTAAATCTGCACCACTCTCAGAAGCTTTGAGAATATTGGTTAAATATTTTTCCATCAGCTCACGATTTTCCAATCGTTTCAAACCGAGGGAGGCATAACCTCTTATTGCTGCTAAAATATTATTAAAATCATGAGCAATTCCAGCGGCGAGTGCCCCGATAGTATTTAACTTCTGTGAATCTGCTAATTGATTTTCAAGGATCTTTAAACTAGAAATGTTTTGCAGGATTAGAAGTAAGTTTTGGTCAATTACTTTTTCAAAATATCTTAGCCAGATTTTATTTCCATCCCAGCCCTTCAATTCAACTTCAGATGATTGCAAATTTGATCCATCTTCTGAGAATATTTTTTGTTGGATCAAGGATTTTAGCTTCGAAATCTTAACTTTATAAATCGGCAGAAAGGTCTGCCATTTATCATCCAGCAATTCTTCTTTGCGGCAGCCGAGTATTTTCAGCGAGTTACCTACAACATCGATTACTTTTCCTTCTAAATTTATCTTTAGATAAACACATGAGGAATACTCTTCGAATATCTTTCCTTCTTCCGTGGAAAGTTTTGAGTAGTCTTCTGTAGATTTTTGGATTAAAAGATCTCTAAGTTTACTTGTTAGGAATGAGAAGTTCCGGTCCTTTGTTATAAGATCGGTAGCACCAAATTGCATTGCATCCCGAGTAATTTCATCACGTTCAAGGGCTGTTATAAGAAAGAGAGGAATAGTGGACTGATGTTTTCTTATTTCACCTATCTCTTCCAGTCCGTTGCGTCCAGTTAGACGGTAATCAATCACGATTGCATCAAAATCAGTATCGACGAAAAATTCTTTCCAATTTGGAGCAACAGTAATTCCGTGAAATTCAATTTCTGGAAGGTCTTTCTGCAGGACATATTTCATCAGTGAAAGCTCGACCGGATTGTCATCCAAAAAGAGTATTTTAAGTTTGAATTCGTTCAATTTGAAGTATCATCAATGATTTGGCGTTTAACTTCGAGATTTAATTGTTCCATACGGTAGCGCAGTTTTGATCGAGATAATCCAAGAATTTTTGCCGCACGGACTTGATTACCACCTGTGATTTCTAGAGTCTTAAATATCAAATCTCTTAAGACCACCTCAATGGAAATACCATTCTTGGGAATATTAAGAAGATATTTGTCTTCTTCTTTCTTGAATCCAGCGATCTTATCACTTTCAAGAAATTTCATGTGATCCGGTCGAATCGTATCGCCAGACATCAAGAGTACAGCTCTTTCGATTGAGTTCCGGAGTTCGCGGACATTCCCGGGCCAATGATACTTTTGCATCATATCAAGCAACTCTGGATCGATTCTTTTCACCTCTTTGCCAAATGACTTGTTAAATTCATCCAGGAAAGTATGAGAAAGAAAGTTTACGTCTCCTTCACGATATCTCAAAGGAGGTACGTAGACTGTTGCAACATTAAGTCTGTAAAACAGGTCCTCGCGAAAAATTTTTTCATCAACACATTTACGAAGGTCTTTATTGGTGGCGGCAATGATTCTTACATTTACATTAATTTCTTTCGTACCACCTAATCTGAAGAATTTCCGTTCTTGAAGGACACGCAGCAATTTTACCTGGAGGTCTGGACTCAACTCAGCAATCTCATCAAGCATGATCGTTCCTCCATCGGCAAGCTCAAATTTTCCCATTCTTGTTTTTTCGCCCGCTCCGGTATAAGCTCCCTTCTCACTCCCAAAAAATTCGCTCTCAGCCAACTCACGCGGAATCGCACCGCAATTGATTGTTATGAACGGACCGTTGCTTCGCGGTGAATTGTAATGAATGAATTTTGCGATCATTTCCTTTCCGCTTCCGCTTTCCCCTTCGATCAAAATGGTAGTGCTCTCACTCTGCGACATTTTTTGAACTGCATCCAAAGTAGAGACAATCGTTTTGCTCTTTCCGAACATCTCACGGGTGATCTCCCCTTCTTCATGTAATAATCTTAATCGGTTGACTTCTTTTTGAAGTTGAACATGTCTGAGAGTTTTGGCAATGATAAGCTCCAATTGATCGAGATTGATTGGTTTCAAAATAAAATCGATCGCACCAAGCTTAATCGCAGTTACGGCAGTCTGAACATCAGCATATCCGGTTATCATCACAACCGGAATATGAAAATGATCTTTTTGCAACTGCTTTAATACATCGATGCCATTAACATCACCGAGAAAGATGTCAAGCAAGATCATATCGGGCTGATGCTTATTCACATTTTCAATTACTTCGTTTCCATTCTCACAGATTTCTACATTATAAGTCTCCTTCGATAAAGCACGTTTAAGCGAAGTTGTGACCAATGAATCATCATCTATAACTAATATTTTTGACTCCATTAATTCCTCTATTTCTTAAAAATAAATACAACCGAATTTGTCTCATCCGTAAAATGATTTTCAACGTTCAGTTTCATTAATTCTTTTATGTTCTTACTTAGCTCACCCAATACTGTTTCATCTATCAATTTTCTTGGAAAGAGCGGATTGAAAATTTGTTCGAATAAAAATTTATCATTTGAGCAATTCGGAGAAGTTACTTGTAAACTGACCTGATCAGTTTCGTTAATGGTTTCGATTGTGAGTTTTGGACTCTCCTTTGACATTAAGCCAACAAATTCAATTGAGTTCATTATTAATTTTGATACGATCGTTCTGTTGAGTTCTAAAAAGTCGATATTGACGTCATACTTTGTATGGACTTCAACGAATTTGGTGTTAACCAAATCTTGTTTCTCTCTTAAAGCTTCGGAGATTAATTGGTTCAAATCCTCGCGGGCTGTAAAAAACTTTTTACAATTAAAAAAATTGCTAAAGTTGTTGACGTTTTCTTGAATTTCTTTAGCCGCAGCTAAAAAATTCTGAAAATATTCAATGCTCGCTTCATCTTTAAACTCATTTTTCTGTGATAGAAGCTTTAAGTTTATGAAAATCGATGATAAACTGTTGTTGATTTCATGAAATAACAACGATTGAATCTTCAAGTAACTTTCAAGTTCAATATTTGATTTTACGGCTTGTGAAATTTCAGAAATGAGCTTAATTGAGTGAACTAGCTGCGAAGAAACATCAGTAACATTTATAGTTCTATCGAATCTGATCTTTCCATGATTTTCGGATTCTTTGTTTTTCAACAGAATTCTTTTAGCAGCAGAATTTTTCAGCAGAAAAATTATCTGATCATTTGAATTAAAAACCGCCTCTCCGTCAATTATTAGCAAATCGAACTCATGAAATTGTGCAAGATTAAATGCATTCTCGATATCAACCCGGGAAAACTCCAAGGATTCGCCGGCGAGAATGTCTGCAACTAATTCCCGTAAAATTGAGTCTTTGATGAAAAGGTAAATCTTATTCATTTATAATATAACTGAGTAATTATACTCAAATGCATACTTTTGATCATTAATGTATAATATTAACCAGAGGATTTCAAGAAAATATTTATCCAAGAATGTTCATAGAAAAAAAGAATCCGCCGCGGCGGATTGTTAAAAATAAGATAAGTATAGATAATTTCCGAAGGATCCTTTGGAAAAGAAGTTAACCCCGACTTACATTTTCTTGGTTTTGAAGTTTTTCTTATTGGTGTTTCTCTCTCAAAACCTTAGAAAATGTTAGTCGATTTGTCATTAGCGCTTTTCTAATGACAAATTTGGGTTTAGATGAAAGGAAAC
>JAHJVF010000480.1 GCA_018828505.1 Bacteroidota bacterium
AATTCATTAACGTAAAAGTAAAAATCAAATTTATACCAAAGATTTTAACTTTCATAATATTTGTTAACAAACCAGTTACGGCTGCACCGTAAAATAACAACTGCGCATAAAAGATATTAATATAAATTAATGAACCCTCAGTTTCTTTCAAGATAAAATTTGTTATAAATGCAATTATCAGACAAATCGGAGCAACTCCCCAGCGAAGAAGTCTATGACTGACAAATTGAAATGAAAGAAACTTTTTCTCTCTAAACTGGAGAAGATTTTTAAAGAATCCAATAGATTGAATACCTCCACGGCTCATTCGGAGTCTTCTTTTAAACTCATCAACAAAACTTCGCGGTGGAGTTTCCATCGAATATGCTTCGGATTCATAAAGGACTCTAAATCCTTTTCTAGCAATCTCAAGCGATAATACAAAATCTTCTATAATAGAATCCTCAGGAATATCCGGAAAAAGATTTTTTCGGATAGCAAATATTTCTCCTGCAGCGCCTACAACGGAGTACAATTCTGAATCCAATTTCTTTATGAAAGATTCATAACGCCAGTATAAACCCTCCGAGGGTAGGCTCCCATCAAATTTCAGTACTCTTTTTTCTCCTGCGACGCATCCAACCTTTGAGTGGGCAAAATGTCGTACTATTTTTCTTATAGAATCTTTATTATAAACCGCATTGGCATCTGAGAAAATGATTATAATACCAGTTGCAAACTCAATTACCCTTTTGATTGCATGAAGTTTGCCGCTTCGTTTTGGAAGAAAATAGTAAAATAAATTTTCACTTTTATATTTCTCGAGAATTTTATTTGAATTGTCTGTGGAGCCGTCAGTAACGAAAATAAATTCTATCTTATCTCTCGGATAATCCAACTCAAGGCAGTTTTTAATTTTATCTTTTAAGAAATCCTCTTCATTGTAAGCTGCGATAATCATGCTCACTCGCGGGCTAAAACCTTTTTCGACTGAAACGTCATTATAAGCAGCATAACCACCTATTTTGGGATTCAACAAAACTCTGCCAAATCCTTCTGGCATTTTTATTAAATATTTCACAAAAGGAATTTTGGATAAAGCAACCATGAGAAATGGATATCCAAAATAAGTATAGAATAAAAAAACGACTGACATCCAGAAAATGATTTCGACGAGATTCATTATTGGGCTGCATCTATTTTGTACTTGCTAATCAGCCGGTAGATTGTTGCTCTGCCGAGCTTCAGTTTTTTTGAGGCTTCAACAATATTACCATTTGTAGATTTGAGGGCATTTCGGATTGCTCGTTCTTTTATTAATTCAAATGGTAGTATTTCATTGGATTGTTCGTAATCGGGTAAAGTCACATTCGATCCCATTTGATCAGAAGCAAATGATTGCATAGCAAGTGGTAAATCTTTTACCTGAATTTGGTTCTCTTCGGCGACAATGACAGCACGCTGCAGAGAATTTTCTAACTCACGAATGTTCCCGGGCCATGGATATTCGAGAAGAATCTGAATTATTTGCTTTGATAAAGTCGGAACGGGAATTTTTGACTCCTCTGCAAATTTTTTAGTAAAGGATTCTGCAAGAAGTAAAATGTCACCTTTGCGTGTTCGTAATGGGGGAACTGTTATTGGATAAGTCGAAAGTCTGTAATAAAGATCTTCGCGGAATAATTTTTCATCAACAGCTTTTTTTAACTCCCGATTTGTTGCGGAAATAATTCGAGCGTCTGTCTTAATAGACTCCGTTCCTCCGACACGCTCGAAAGTTTTGTCCTGTAATATGCGGAGTAATTTTGCCTGCAGACTCAGTTCAAGCTCCCCAATTTCATCTAAGAAAATCGTTCCGCCATCAGCCAGTTCGAACTTGCCGATTTTTCGAATGTGAGCTCCGGTAAATGCACCTTTTTCATGACCGAAAAGTTCGCTTTCAAGTAAGTCTCTTGGTATTGATGCACAGTTAACGACAACAAATGGCTTACCTTTTCTTTCGCTGTTAAAGTGAATTGCACGTGAGATCAATTCTTTACCGGTTCCGCTTTCCCCGTATATGATAACGTTTACAGAAGTGTTCAGTACTTTCTGCATCAAGCGAAAGACTTCTTCCATTTTATTATCGATTGCAATTATATTATCAAAACTATATGTGCGTTGTTTTTCTTCGAGAAGGCTTTTTAGTTCGCGTGCAAGATCGTAATTCTTAATTGCATTTTTAATTGTAACTTCGAGTTTTGGAAGATCGATAGGTTTAGGCAAATAATCGAAAGCACCAAGCTTTAATGTTTCGATCGCGGTTTCAACGCTTCCCTGAGCTGAAAGCATAACAACAGGGATATCCGAATTCTTTTCTTTTATTCTTTTAAGAATTTCAATTCCATTAATACCCGGAAGCATAATGTCCAGTAGTATTAAGTCAGGTTCAGCATCATTGAAAGAGAAAAAAGATTCTGCATCCCGAAATACTTTCATCTGGTATCCCCATCTCTCCGAGACCCAATGAAAAACGAGTTTTGTCAAAATCTCTTCATCGTCAATAAGAAAAATTAATTTATCTTCCATAATCAGCCAATTCCTAAATCTTTTATTGCATTTAGAAAATCTTTAATTCGAAAAGGTTTTGTCATGAACAAATCCGCCGCTGCTGAACTTGCCCCTTCACGATAAAAATCATAATCAACCGAAGAGAGCAAAACGAAAGGAATGTCGGCAATTTTTGGAGTGTTTTTTACAATTCGGCATAAATTAATTCCGTTCATTCCTGGTAGTAGAACATCCGATATTATCAAATCAGGATAAGTAGTCGTATTATTTAAGTAATCAAGTGCTGATTCAGCATTTTCTTTCAATTCAATTTCTATCCCGAGTTTCTTTAAATTATAAGTAATCAAAACTTGAATCGCTTTTTCATCTTCGACCAATAAAATAGTTCTGGTTCTCATTGTCTATCTCTTTTCACCTCCGTGCTGAATAGGAATCCTCGCGATAAATTTAGTACCTGAATTCAACTCACTCTCGACTGAAATTTCGCCGCCATGAAGCAGAACAATAAATTTGCAAATAGCCAATCCCAAACCTGTACCACGGAATTCCATACCAGGCCGGTACACCCGGTAAAATTTATTAAATATTTTTCCTAAATCTTTTTTGGGAATACCGAGTCCGGTATCAGTAACAATAATTTCGAAATTCGAATCATCACTCTTTAGTTCAACGTTTACTTTCCCGTGGCTTGGAGTGAATTTCAGGGCATTACTAATCAGATTAAAAACAAGCTGCCGGATCTTCTCGGCATCAAGTTCAGCGTTGATTGGGATTTTTGGAAGTGATAATTCAAAATCAATACTCTTCTCATCTGCAATTGACTTATAATTATTAAAAGCAGCAGAGACAATGTTGTTCACTATATGATCTTTTAAGTTTAGTCTTACATTTTTTTTCTCAAGGTCTGAAATATTTAATAGATCATTTACTAAAGAAGCGAGCCGTTTTCCCTCGTTATAAACAATGTCGACAAATTCGTTTCTAAGATTTGAGGGCATTTCAGGATCATTTTTTATTGTTTCAGTGAATCCAATAATCGAAGCAAGTGGAGTTCTTAGTTCGTGCGATACGCTAGAGAGAAAATCGTTCTTTAATCGCTTCAACTCCTCATAAGGTTCATTTCGAAAATTGTCATCTGTTAATGTGGTAGATTCCTGCTCAAAAGGAGTGATCGTTCCATCTTTTTGAGCAATTGGGTCCCTTTCAAATTCATCCACATCAATAAATTCAAGTCGAAACAAATATTTCAGATTCAATTGCGGGTCGTCTGATAAACGAAATACCCTCGCATTGAAAGGAATTATCTGATTAAAATTTAATATGAAATTTAATTTTCCTAACCATGGTTCTTCGAGTGAAGCTGAATCAAGTAATTTCTTGAATTCAATCCCCTCGCTGCTAAAAAGTTTTGTGATCTCAACTTTATCATTGAGTATCTCATCTTTATTTGCCGAGTTGCACAATTGAGAAAGGACATTGTTATATAGTTCAACCTTTCCTTCCCAATTTGTTATAATAACCAACTCATCTTGTCCCTGATTAGTAAGAAGAGTTGTTAGTAAATCTTTATTTGCTTGATTTAAATTGGTCATTAAACTTTGTCTTTCTCCGGATTGCTTTCGCCGTCGAGGTAAACTTTGAATTCGTTAAATGCAACAATTAATCTGATACCTTCAAAATAAAAATTAAACATATACTTAATTATTCGAAAAATGCTGACCTTTAATTCTTTTTGTAAGATTTTATAACAGAGAGTTGCACCGAGCAATAACGACAGCAAAGATGAAATAGCAGCACCTATCAAATCATAACTCGGTATTAAAAATAGGTTAAGAACAATATTAAACCCTAACAAAGACATAACAAGCCAGAAATGCGTATTCGGTCTGCCGAGGGTGTCCATGCTTAAACTGAAATATCGGATAAAAGGTTTGAACAAACTGAAAATCAGTACAAAATAAATCACGGGCAAAGCGTCGGCGTACTTTTGAGATGCAATTATGTGAATAATATCTTCTGCAAAAATTGTTAATAGAATTATCCCGGGCACTACGAATGCTAATATTACTCCTACAGAGCGTTCATATAAGTGGCGTAACGACTTATCTCCGATTTGATCTAATCTTTGCGTAGATTTTGGATACACAATTGTGGCAACAGAAGTCATAGGAATATCGGAGAAGTTACCCACACGCATCGCTGTATTGTAAACTGCAACGTATGAAGTATTGAAAAAGTATCCGAGCATGATCTGATCAATATTTGTGAAGAGTATAGAAAGAACATTTCCCCCGAGTGCAAATTTCCCGAAATTAAATAACTTTTTTACCCAATCCCAATTTATAGTTTTCGAAAATTTTATAAACCTTTTAGTGAAGATATAGATAACAACTCCAGCCCCTAAAACAGAAATTGCCTGGATGATCGGAAGCATATAAAGAGGAAGTGATTTTGCTATTATTATCAAATATGCTATGATGCCGATAAAAATAAAGTTGCGAGTAAGATTGCTGTAATATTGTCCACGGAAATTAAAACGAGCTTGCTCGACTGCCGACATAAAAATGTATGGGACCTGACAAATTGCGTATGCAGGATATAGCATGAGCAAATAGTAAAATTCCGAGCTGTTCCAAACACGGCCAAGCATTGGAGCAAGAATAATTATTAAAGTGATCCCAGCTAAAGTCATAATTGAATGCATGAAGAGGGAAGCAGATAAAATTTTTCGATAGTCATTTTCATTTGCCGGAGTGCCAAATTTTATCAAAGCGTTATTCACGAATCCGCTGCGAGTGACATCTGCGAATGTAGTTACAGCAAGGTAAAGTGCCCACGCACCAAATTCGGATTTTGAGTAAAACCGTACCAGCAAAACAAAACTTGTAAAACCGGAGATCAATAGAACTATATTCTGAAGGAAAGAATAAATTCCGCTCGGGAACCAATATTTTTTTATTTCTGACAAGTTATATTATTTGTGATTTAATTTAACTTTAGTGTAAAGATCTTCTGTTTTGTTGATCATCTGCTTCAAGTCGAACTTCGAAACGATTGTATGACGTGCATTTTTGGAAATATAAGAATAAAAATTGTTATCAGTTTTAATTCTTTCAATCGACTCGGCAATCATATTATAATCCATTGGATCAACTAAAATCCCATTTATGTTATTATCAATAACTTCGGGAATACCATCTACATTCGTTGCGATTGAAGGCACACCCATAGACATTGCTTCTAATAATCCATAAGGCAAACCTTCCCAAATAGAAGGAAGAACATAACAATCAATTACGTTCAACAAATCATCAATATCGCTTCGATATGGGAGAATAATGACTCTATCGCTAAGATTGTTCTTTTGGATAAAACTTATTACCTCGTTTTTAAGATCTCCCTCGCCTACAATCATGAGCTTTATATCGTGGAATTTTTCAGTTAGAATTTGAAAAGCTCGAAGTACTGTGATCGGATTTTTTTGGTATGTGAGACGAACCAAAAAACCAATCATAAAAGTACGATCATCTATTCCAAATTCAGTTCTCATTTTCTTTTTATTTTTGGGAGAATATTTTTCTGTATCAATTCCGTTATAAATGAGTTTCAGATTGTTTTTGTTAGTTAAGGGCGCATCTTCACAATTGGCTTTTGAAACACAGATTACATGTGTTGAGTTTTCGCAAATGTATTTCTCAATCCTTTTGCGGATCCTGTAATTGATTTGATTGATTCCTCTATGAAATGACCATCCATGAACCGTATAAATTAATGGTATTCGGGATGCTTTTGTACTGAATACAACATTCGAAGCTCCTTTTGTGCCGTGAGCATGGATTAAATCAATTTTCTCGTTCGATATGATAGAATTAATTCTTTTTCGCAAGCTCAAATTAAATGGTATTCGGGAATTTAGGTTATAAGTTCTCAATCCCTTGTTTTCAAATTCCTTTAATAAACGTCCCCCGGAAAATGTCAGGATTACAGATTCGAACTTCTTCGGATTCAAATTGTCAACGAGATATCTTAAATGAGTTTCACCGCCGCCAAAATCTGCTTGCCTGATTGCGTGTAATATTTTTATTCTCTTCACTTCTTCTCCTTAGATAGTATGTCGTTAATTGTTAGTACAGATGAATGTGAAGTGTGAAGAGAATTTTGTGCTGCTTCTTTAATATTAAAGATCGACAATAATTGAGTTAAAAATAATAAAGGCGATGCAAGCAGAACCAAATACATTTTTAAATCAACCTTGCTCAAAATAAGTGTCGTCAATAGAATCAAGAAGTATGCAAATAGAATTCCTGTCCAAATAAATGCGATCGTATGAAATTTTAAAAAGATATTAAAAACACAAAAAAATAGTGTTAGGAAAACTAAAATCGTTAATGGCGGTCTTAGGATAATAAAAAGATAGTTTAACTTATCGATTGTAATTTTTTTCACTATGGATTTTAGGATAACTTGTGTGTGAGTCGAAATCATTCTCATATGAGCATGGAGCCATCGTTTGCGCTGTTTTCTCATCTCTCCAGCCCCAGAAACTTTTTCATCATAAATTATTGCATCAGGATTAAAATCAATTTTATAACCGTTTTTGATTAGAATTAACTGAATCATTTTATCGAATCCACCGAAGACATCGATCATATTAATTACATCAAAAAAAAGTTTTCTTTCCATTCCAAAACCTGAGCCGCTTATTGTAGCCGATAAATTCAAATGGTTCAGCCATTCTCTATCAATGAAGTTGTAAAAAATATCAGTTAAGTAATCCAGCCGAGAATAGAGTGAATCTAAATTTTTTGCGATTCTCTTTCCCTGAACAAAAACACTGCCATTAGCTAAACTTATATTGATCTCTTTCAAAAAGTCAGGATGAGCGAGATTATCAGCATCAATCACGATAACTGAATCAAATTTATCCCCAACATGTGTGCAAGCACTTTGAAGAGATTTAACTTTTGAGCTTTTCGGAAATGATACATCGATAATTTTCACATTGGAGTTTCTTAACTGCTCGATCACTGCCGAATCGCAATTATCGTTAATTAAAAATATCTCAAATCTATCTTCAGGGTAATTTTGTTTTTTGAGTGAATCTATATTGTGAACCAATACTTTCCTTTCGTGATATGCTGGTATTAGGATGGCAAATTTTTGTTTCATAACACTTAGTTTTCTTTGAGGACTCTTTCTGACAAGTAATACCATCAATGTTACAACAATCGGATGAATGAAAATTACTAAGAGAAAAAATTCTAAAATGTAAATAGCTATGTTGAAATAACTCATCCTCTTTAGTTCACAAAGTTAGATTTATTCATATGCTATTATCGGTAAATTTTGTGAAATTTTCATTATGAGAATCTCATTATGGGATAAAAAAAAAGAACTGCAGCTGAAGGGAGCTAAGTGCCGCAGTTCCGGGATATGGGGCTGCGTTGCCCCAAAAATCAATTAATCGAGTCGAAGGAGAAAAAGCGAACTGCAGCCCAAAATTGGGACTTGGCTGCAGTTCCCGGATAATAGAATACCTCCCCCGAGGGTATTCTATAATCAATGCATTCAGGAGAGCACAAACTCGTGCAGGAGGAGTAGTTACTTAGGTTTTTGTTGGTGGAGGTGAGAAGGGTTTGTAGGAAGAAATAATGAGTGAAAGCTCTTTCGTCAACCAGGTTTCCAAGTCCCAGTTCAAATAATGTTTCTATTTCATATCTATCAGTTTTCATTGTAATATTTTTCGATTTCTGATATTGAACCTCAACTAATGTACCAGTCGAAAAATTGCGAAAATTGCGTAAATTCTTAGGTCAATTTATCCATTATGAGACGTTGTCCTATTATGAGAGTTTTATTTTGAGATTAGTAAAAAAAAGATCGTTGCAGAAAGTGTATTAGATCGAAATGACTAGGACTGCTCGGTAATGATCGAAGAGATTTGGGAAATGTTATTTTGTGAAGAGATTACTCTCTGAAGTGGAAAAATTTCTCGAAGGGAACTGAAATCATCATCAACATTCTCAGCGATCCCAATTATCGGAGTCTTTGAAACTAAAAGTGGATTCAGCACTTTCAAAAGAAATGCCACTTGAAAGTTATTTATTACATCCAGGTTCAGAAACGCACAACGAAGCTTAAACTCTTCAGAATATTTGCTCGCTTCAAAAATATTTGTTGTTACAAAAAGGTATCTATCCGGAAGTAATGAATGTGTGAATTTTTTCAATTCAGCGGATAAACTGTGATCGTCAAAATATAAAATATTTGCTTTTGGTTTGAGAAATTCGAGTTGAACGCATGTTCCTTGGTTTGTAGTGGAATTGATTTTTAGATGGCCGTAATTATTTGTCATTATATCGTAGCAAAGTTTTAATCCAAGCCCTGTACCTTTTTCACCAGCTGTGCCTGTCCTTGAATAACTTTCTTTTGCTGTGAATAAATTTTGTAAATACCGATCCGAAATCCCGATGCCAAAGTCTTGGATTGTCAGTATTACTGAATTATCATCTTCCTCGGCTGAAATGATGATCTTTCCATTTTTATGAGAGAACTTTATTGCGTTTGAAATTAAATTCGATATTACGACCTTTGAATAGTTTTTATCGAAAAAGAGGTGGAGATGCTTATCAAAGTTAAACTCCAAATCTATTCTCTTCTGAAATGCCTGCCCTTTGTAACTCATAAAAACCTTATCAATAATCTTCTGAAGCGACAAATATCGGGGTGAGAATTCCAGTAATCCGGATTCAACCTTTGACCAATCAAGCAGATCGTTTATCAGTTCTACTTGCCGTTTAGAAGATTCATATAAAAATCTTAGATATTCCGATTTTTCGTTTTCTTCTAATCCAATATCATTAGATAGGAGTTCAATAAATCCAAGCATTGTGTTGAACGGTGCTTTGAGATCATGCGAAACGATCGAGAGAAGACGGTTCTTATCTTCGTTTAACTTTTTTAACCGTTTCTCACCAGTTTTTAATTCAGTGATATTCTCGCCTGTACCGATGATTTTCGTTATCTGATCCTGGGAGTTGTAAAAAGGGGTTAATGTAAAAAGAAAATGCTTACAATGTCTATTTTCAATCAGCTCAAATTCAAACCTGATCTCCGTTGCTTCATGCAGGCAAGTTGTTGCGTTTTGAAATATAGATTTAATCAATTCATCATCCAATTTGAACATGGGAACGGATGTCAATTCAAGTGGGCTGTATCTAACAAGTCTTCTGAATTGGTGATTGACGTTTTCGAACACCAAGTTTTCATCTTTAATGTCGATGAAGAACATTAAATTCGATGACAGATTGAAAATCC
>JAHJVF010000481.1 GCA_018828505.1 Bacteroidota bacterium
GCCGCCGCAAAGCCAAGCATAAAGAAGAGAATAGGAGGCGAACTAATGTTTACTATTGCACTCGAAAGAATTTCTTGCACTTGTATTCGTCACTTATTTTTATTTATAACTATTAGAATTTTGTAGAGCGAAGCTAAGAGAAATGACATCCGCCTCCGTTAGCTAACGGATGGCGGATGTCATTTCTTATGTCAATAAATCAACAATTTACTTATTCACCTTGTCCGAGGCTATATGCTCGTTTACCATCCATCAAATACAGGTTTTCAAGTTTTATCCAACTGAGTCCGCTTTGCTCGATCCTCGAAAGTAAGTTTCGAATATAAGAAAGTGATAGCTTAGCAGTTCCATCGGGTGATTTAAATCGACATCGCCAGTGATCGGTAGTAAAAGTTTCCGGAAAACCTTCGGGATATACTTTTTGTCCGCGGTTGCTGATCATCGTAAGTTTAAATTCAGGTGCAGCCAATTCCGTAAGTTTTTTCCCTAATTCGTCTGGAGTGAGCTTGCCTTCATGAATGAATACATCAACACCATCTAAAGTCATTACAGCATTTCGAACATTTGTCAGCTTCGGTTTTTGAATTTTAGCACTTAACCCGCTGTAACTTGCAGCTTTTAGTTCATTTGGCTTTTGCCCTAATCGAGCAACTACTGCCTTCGCAAAATCGGCTGTGCTGACTTCAGTATAATTTGTTATACCTTCAGCTTTACCTTTTCGAACTAAATCGTATGTCCAGATATGATCTTCAATAGTTTTAAGCCAGGCATTGTGAACTCTTTCTGCAACGTCGGGTTGTTCGATATATACCAGCATCATAACTCCCGAGAGTAATAATCCAGAGGGGTTCGCAATATTTTTCCCACCGTGCCGTGGGGCTGAACCGTGAATCGCTTCGAACATTGCATAATCATCACCGATATTGGCGCCTGGTGCAAGTCCCACAGAACCAGCAATCTGACCTAACATATCTGAAGCAATATCTCCGTACAAATTTGGCATTACAACTACATCGAAAGCTTCGGGAGTATCGGCGAGTTTTGCCGTACCGATATCAATTATCCAATGCTCATTTTCGATATCGGGATATTCGGGTGCAATCTCATCGAAAACTTTATGGAAAAGTCCATCGGTGAGTTTCATAATATTATCTTTCGTCATGCAAGTAACTTTTTTACGTCCATAAGCTCTTGCATACTCGAAAGCATAACGAACAATTCTTTCGCAGCCAGGGCGGGAAATGAGTTTTAAGCACTGCACTACTTCAGGTGTTTGCTGATGTTCAATTCCGGCATACAGATCTTCTTCATTCTCCCGGATTATCACTACGTTCATTTTTGGATGTTTAATAGGAACGTGCGGATGATAGCTGACTGCAGGCCGAACGTTCGCATAAAGTCCTAACATCTTACGAACAGTAACATTTAAACTTTTAAATCCCCCACCTTGCGGCGTCGTTATTGGTGCTTTGAAAAATGTTTTGTACTCTCTTAAGATATCCCAGGTTTCTTCTGTGATCCCTGCTGTATTACCTGCTAAAAACACCTTCTCCCCAATGTCGATATGCTTTGGTTCAATATTAGCTCCTGCTTCGAGCAGTACATGCAGCGAAGCATCCATAATTTCTGGCCCAATGCCATCCCCTTTAGCAACTGGAATGATTCTCTTTGCAGATGTCATGATCTATCCTCTCTTCTTTTTTGTTAACTGTAATTTGTAGTATTAAAAACTTGATGCAATTTACTAAATTAAATAGCAGATCTAAAACTTTTAGAAACTCATCGATGGATTTCAGCCTGCATACTCACTTGCTCTATTTAGATTGTTATGTCTGTTGATCATAAATTCTTTTACGATATTATTAAAACGGATAGTACTTTGCAAGGTGAATGGCGGAATATTATAATGAACCAAGAGAATAAGTTCATTAGCACTATTAGCAAGATTTTCACTTCTTAATCGTAATTTTAATAGGTATACATTTCTCGACATCAATTTTGTTAAATAACATTCCGTGCTGACCCCAAGCTTCTCAAGTCAATAAGATATCCGGTAATCTTTCATTTTTGATTTTCATCTCAAAATGTTTAGTTGACACACTACAATAAATTTTTTGGTGCATGAGGACTGTTTTAACAAATCAGTATATTCAGTATATTTTGACAAAATTTCTTATATAAGACAAGAACATGCTCTCAGGCGATAAAAAACATCTCGATAATATTAAAAACTTGATCAAGGAAAAATATGGTGACCTTATTCTCTCTCTATATTTCTATGGATCAAGGGCCACAAGTAATAAAGTTGATGCCGACTTTGATATCTTATTAATCACCGATAATAAAATCGATTGGAAGACAGAATATGAATTATCACGTTTAATAATTAATTATGGAATATTTAATGATCTTGTAATCGACCTGCAAATTCTTAGTTCATCCGAATTTGAGCGAGGTATTAATTACCATCCATATTTAATTAATGTCAAGAACACAGGAGTTATCTGTTAATGGAGAATAACTTACTTGACCTCATAAACTACCGTAAGAATCGAGCGTTTGAAACTCTAGAAGAAATTAAAAAATTGTTAAAGGAAAATATGATATTCCTGGCGATGAATCGGATATATTATGCGGGGTTCTATATTGTTAATGCTTTGGCTCTATTAGATGGTTATTCTACTTCCAAACATGGGCAACTAATCGGTTATTTCAATAAAACTTATATTGCTTCTGGGAAAGTGAAACCGGAGATAGGAGATATTTTAAACATTGCTTTTCGAAAAAGGACTGCTGTAGACTATCATGACTTCGTTACTGTAAAGAAGGAAGAAGCAAATCAATACTATGAGAAAATAAAAATTTTTGTAGATACTGTTTTAGGATTAATAGAAGAAAAATTAAAGACCAGAGAATATTAAGTATATGCCCATTCATTTCTATAATACTCTCACAAAGAAATTAGAAGAATTTCAGCCCCTCGTTCATAATAAGATTTCGATGTATATGTGTGGACCGACGGTTTACGATTATTTCCACATCGGTAATGCCCGTTCATTTGTGATGGCAGATATTATCAATCGATATTTTCGATATAAAGGATTTGAAGTAAAATTTGTAATGAACTTGACTGATATCGATGATAAAATTATCAATAAGGCAATCGAAGAAAAAACCGATACGAAAACTATCTCAGGAAAATATACCCGTGCTTTTTTTGAGGATATCGAAAAATTA
>JAHJVF010000063.1 GCA_018828505.1 Bacteroidota bacterium
GGGGTTAACCCCGATAGTCCCGACAAGTCGGGACGTATCGGCCTTCGGCAATCCCGCCAAAGGCGGGACTTAATGAACTTTTTGGGTTAAATGTGTAACATTTTTGCTTCAAAAAAAGGACTGATATGAAAATCCCCATTTACCAGGTTGATGCATTTACAAATAAAATTTTTGGAGGTAACCCTGCTGCAGTGTGCATTCTTGAAAAATGGATAGACGACACAATCTTGCAGGATATTGCCGCTGAAAATAATTTATCGGAGACAGCATTCTTAGTTCAAAAGGAAAAAGGTCTGTATGATCTTCGTTGGTTCACTCCCACGATCGAGGTTGATCTTTGCGGGCATGCAACCCTTGCAACCGCATTTGTCATATTTAATTTTATGAATATAAATCTTGAATCTGTTCGATTCGAAACAAAAAGTGGGGAATTGAAAGTCGAAAAATCCGGCGAGCTTCTCTCGATGAATTTCCCTTCACGAAATCCTTTGCCATTTCAAGCTACTGACATTCTTATCAATGCACTTGGTCTTCAACCAAAAGAAGTTCTCAAATCGCGGGATTTGTTCGTTGTTTATGATAACGAGTCGCAAATAAAATCCCTCAACCCAAATTATGAACTTTTAAAAGAGATGAAAGATTTTTTAGGGATAATTGTTACTGCACCCGGTGAAGGATACGATTTCTGTTCAAGATTTTTCGCTCCGAATGCAGGTATTCTTGAAGATCCCGTAACAGGTTCGGCACATTGTTCGCTTATTCCATATTGGTCAAAACGACTCGGAAAGAAAAATCTCCATGCGTTTCAACTTTCACAGCGTAAAGGCGAAGTGTTCTGTGAAGATCTTAGTGATCGGGTAAAAATTTCAGGTCATGCTGTTCTTTTTCTGGAAGGGTATATTTCTATTTGATTTGAACGGAAATATAGTTTTTCTATTAGCCATACCTGATTTGTGATTATAATTTTCCAAATGTTTATCTTTGAGCTCAAAAAAATTAAGATGAATAATGATTAATAAGTTTTTGTCAATAAGATTAGTCTTCGTCCGTTCGTTACCAGCATTTGTATTACTGTTTCTGTTTTTTGGTAACGCACATGCACAACAAAGCACAACAATTGCAGGTGTAGTAACTGAAGCGATTTCCGGGCAGGCGGCAATCGGTGCAAACGTAATTTTATACGAGGATTCCGTATTCACCAAACCACCATTCCGCGGCGCGACAACAAACCGGTATGGGTTTTATTCGCTTCCAAATGTTCCGATTGGTGAATATTTTCTCATCGCTGGAAGCTGGCAATAGGTTTTAGAGATATGTCATTTCTCGACTCTGCAAACCTGTTGTGAGCCCATAGAATCCGTCGGCTGACGGATAAGCCCCGTCGAACCATAGTTTTTAGAGACCTGTCCTCTCAATCGTATCTCGCCCGCCTGCCTCACGAGATCCGATTTGGAAGGCAGGTGAGGCACGCGGTATAGTATTGTCATGTAACTTTTTGTTTTTTATGTCAAAATATTTTTAGCTGTTCTTTCTTTTCAATTTCTAATTTCTAATTTTTAATTGCGACTTGTCGCACTATGTCATGTCTTAAAATTATGAAAAGAGAAAAAGTGTTAAATGACTATTTCAATTCCTTCTCTTCTAGCAACTTCAAGAATCACTGAAACATCGTCTTCAGCAAAACGTTTTTCACCGACAGCTATTGGTTCAATTTTGAAATTGGAGACTTCTGTTAATCGCCATATTAATCCGGCATACTTGTCCGTATCCGAATCAAATATTGGAGAAACCAATAATAAATCTATATCGCTATCCTCACGAGCTTCTCCTCTGACATTACTTCCATAAATAATTGCCCTACTGACTTGCAAGCCAGCCTTTTGAAGCTCGGTCAAATATTTTTTTACAATTGTTATAATTGATTCTTTAACCATTCTAACAATTCCTTTGTCTGGGATAAATATTTATCTGCAATTTTCACCGAAGGACTTGAAATAGAGTTTTCAGGGTATCTGCCTTCTAATTGATATTTCATTAAAATTCCTAAAAAATTAATCTGATCTGGTGAAAAAACTAGATCGGAATTTTTAGCAAGATAATTTAGCTGGTGAGTCTTTGGAGGTACGTCTTTCTTTGTCTTTACATAGTGTGCTTTAAGAATCTTTTCAATCACTAAATGACAGAAAAATAATCCGTGCAGCAATTTCTTTTTCTCGATTAGAATTTCTGCGGTCTCTATATCCGAAACGGCTTGATCCCGCCAATATTCTATTTGCTTTTGAATATCAATCATTTTCTAAAAATTGAATCATATTTCACTGCAAAAATTAAATCTATTCTAAGCTAAAAACAAGAGACATTAAAAATTTATCATCAATTATCTGATAATATATTTCTCTTTCGCCATTTTCTCATTTGTTTTGCGACTTCCTTAAACGATGTACTCCCCAAGGATTTTTTATTCTTTATACTGTTCTCTGCTGTTAGCAGATTGAAAATATCCCGCTCAAATTTTTTTGAGATTTTTTTATAAGTATCGAAAGGCAGTTCATTTAACTTCTTATTCTGCCTAATACATGTTGCAACTACTCTGCCGACAATTTGATGTGCTTTTCTAAATGGGATTTGTTTTTTGACTAAATAATCTACGAGATCGGTCGCCAATGAAAAGTCCCCATTAAGTTCTTTTTCAAATCTTTTTTTGTTAAATGTTGTGTGATTGATCAAATCGATAGAAATGCTAAGGCAATCTTTGGTTGTATTGATCGCCTCAAAAAGATGAAACTTATCTTCTTGCATATCACGATTGTATGCAAGAGGAAGAGCTTTCATCACAGTAAGGAGTCCTATTAATGATCCATAAACGCGTCCGACTTTTCCACGTACTAGTTCAGCAATATCGGGATTTTTTTTCTGTGGCATTAAACTGCTGCCTGTCGCAAAAGAATCATCAAACTGAGCGAATGAAAATTCTTGCGAATTCCATAACACAAGCTCTTCTGCCAAACGACTTAAGTGCATCATCATTACAGCACAATTACTTATCAATTCAATTTGAACATCGCGGTCGCTCACGGCATCAATACTGTTTTCAAGAATTGAGTTCATATATAATAATTTTGCTGAAAATGCTCTATCGATAATTAGTGACGTTCCAGCAATTGCGGCAGCACCGAGAGGGGACCTTTCGACCCGCTTTGAACAATCGGACAATCTTTCATAGTCACGTTCGAACATTTCAATATACGCGAGCAAATGATGTGCGAATACGATCGGTTGTGCACGCTGCAAATGTGTATAGCCGGGAATGATTGTATCTTTGTGCATATCCGCCTTTTTCAACAATACTTTTTGAAAACTGCGTATTAGTTTTTGCAGTTGAAAAATTTCTTTACGCATATAAAGCCGCTCATCGAGAGCCACTTGATCATTTCTGCTGCGTGCAGTGTGAAGCATTTTGCCGCATTCACCTATTTTGTCGGTAAGACGCTCTTCTATTAGCGAATGAATGTCTTCTTTCTTCCAGTCAAATTTTAACTTACCGGTTAAAATTTCTTTTCTTATTTGTTCAAGCGCTTTTAATATTGTGTTACCCTCTCTCGATGGAATTATTTTTTGTTTTACTAACATTTTCACATGAGCTTTACTTCCATCAATATCTTCATTAAAAAGGTTGCTATCAACTTGAATTGATGAAGAAAATTTTAACGCTTTCTTATCAAGCGGCTTTTTGAATCTGCTATCCCAAACTGCCATATGCTATTCTCAGAGTTTTTGTTTCGGCTTCCACCTTCTGTGCGACTCTATTGTATGTTTTCAAAGGCAACCCGTATATCTTTATAAATCCTTCAGAAGCTTTATGGTCAAATTGATCTTCTGCTGTGTAAGTTGCAAGTGCAGGATCATACAAGGAATATGGGGAGGTTCTCCCAACTACTCTAATCGTTCCTTTGTACAATTTAACTTTCACTTTACCTGTTACCCGTTCTTGAGTTTTATCAACGAATGCTTGAATCGCCTCTTTGAGTGGCGAAAACCACAAGCCATTATAGATTAAATTGGAATATTCGTGAGCAACAAGTGTTTTATAGTGCATTACTGATTTTTCGAGCGTAAGTCTTTCGAGCTCCTTGTGAGCAAAGTGCAAAATCGTTGCGGCAGGAGCTTCATAAATTTCTCGTGATTTTATTCCGACTAAA
This sequence comes from Bacteroidota bacterium, assembly GCA_018828505.1. Taxonomy (GTDB): domain Bacteria; phylum Bacteroidota; class Ignavibacteria; order Ch128b; family Ch128b; genus JAHJVF01. The sequence continues at coordinate 4,200 of JAHJVF010000063.1, forward strand.
CGGTTTTCGATTAAATCAATTCTACCAATAGCATTTTTCGCACCGATTTCGTTTATAAACTTTACTAAAGAA
>JAHJVF010000482.1 GCA_018828505.1 Bacteroidota bacterium
ACCTTTTTGTTTTATAAATCCTTTTACAATAAACATTACTTTGTTTTTCTATCTCACGCCCTAAACCTACTTTAAAGAGCGATTATATTTTGTCAACCTAACGGCGTTATGCCTAAGCCGAAGCGCAGAACAGCAATGCCAAATTTATTGAACAACCTTTTAATTACAACAAAACTTTAATTTATATATAAAACCGAACAGCAAAGCCGAAACGGTACTACTAACTTCATAATTGCATAAATGCCGAGTGCGAAAACAGTTTATCCCGATTCACATATTTAACATAAGTATCGGGGCTGCCGCCTTGAGTCCACAATAATGGCGCTGCCATAAAGTTTTTATATAGTGACAGAATTTACGCATATAATCCAATATTGCGAATTTATTCAATAATTCAACATTTTGTTCATACTTACCCGATCTGTCATTAGCAGTTGCGGGTTATGTGCCATTTATTTGAGCAATATTATTTTTTTACTTTTATAAAAACCCGTACTACTTAAAACATAAAAATATATCCCACTAGCCATATTCTTACCATTTATTTCAAAATGATTACGAGAGTTTTTCTCTAAAATACCAGTATAGATTGTGGAAATTTGTTCTCCCAAAACGTTGAACAAAACAATGCTCACGTTTTCTGTTTTAGGAACTTCAACATAAAAACGTGATGTCGAATTAAATGGATTAGGATAGGCGTCACTTAAATTATATCCGTCAATAATATTTACATCATTTTCAACTGACGTGACTTTCACAGAATCATAACCTATAAATCGATTATATTCAACCCAGTCAAATCTTCTATCATGTAATAATTGTATTTGCAAACTATCCAAATGATAACCATATATTTGCCAAGTTTCGCTGATGTTCTTTGTAAATGGATATTCAGTTCTTCTCAGAACTTGTACTTTTAAGCTGTCTTTTAATAGTAATAACGATGTATCGTTTTGTGTTGGAAAACCTACATTCAACTGACCACCCATAAACATTGAAGCTTGAATATAAATAGTATCTGTAAGGTTTTTATAAAAATAGTGCCCAACAATTTTTTGCACCCCATTTTTGTTTGGCAATCCAAATTTATTAGGATCAATAGTCCAAGAATATTTTCTCGAATACTTGGGAGGATACACCAACTCTTGAACAAGTGGCAAACAAGCCGTCCATTGTGCCGAATAATAATTGTTAAATTCGAATTCCGCTTGACATGAATTGTATGAACCAGAGTTTATACGAAATGTTGAATCTGAAATATTTGTTACAGAACAAGTGATAAATATTTTCTCGCCATATTCATATGTGTCTTTGTTTGTTGACATTTTCAATTCTAATTGAGCGCAAATGTTGCCAGCAAGAATCAAAAGAAGAAACCATATTTGCTTAATATTTAAAAACATATTCTCTTTCCTATATAAGGCACATAACTATACAATTAACCCGCAATTCCGTTAGCTGACGGAGACAAATGCCGAACAGCTTAAAGTTTATCCCGCTCCGCGGGGCGGTCGGGTTGTCCAAAGGACTCCCCAAAGGGGTCTTCGACCTTCGGAGAGTTGCTGGTTATGTTGTGCTTCACTTATATAAAACATCTAATACCGTATTTGGGTCTTTGAATAATAAATTTAATAAAACCAATGCAGGACCTTGTGGATATCTATCTCCTCTTTCCCAATGACGTAACGTTCCTAAACTTATTCCAAATGAGGCTGCAAATTTTGGCTGACTCATTCCAATTCTTTCTCTCAACTGTTTAACATCAATATGTTTTGGTCTAAATTCTCTGGCTTCCTTAGTATTTCCTTTTGAATATTTTATTGCTTCCTTCAATCCTTTGCTTATGCTTTTATATGCTTCACTCATTTTTTACCTCTTATAACTTCTTAATATGAGAATCGAATCTTCCCCTTGTCTACCATATCTCCACGGCTGATGCATATTCTTTGTTCTCTCAACCGCATTTTAGCAAACATAAGAATCACTGTCAATAAGAAACTCGTTTGAACGGGGGATGAAGTTGAAAGTTTGTAAGGCTTGCACTGAGCGACATGCCCGCCCCCAACCCGCCTGCCCCCTGAGATATGATTAGGCGGGCAGGTGAGGCAGGCGGGCTTGTCTGGGCTGTCCGCGTTGAGCGGCGGGTTATAAGGCAATACATTTAGTTATTAGAAATAATAGCATTTATGTCCATTCCTACAACACCACCTTCAATATAAAATACATTAGCTTTTTCAAGCAATGTATTCAATGGACGGACAATGTCAACAACCAATATCTTTTTACTTTCTGTATTTATGTATGCCTCTAAATATTTATTAATTTGTTCATCACCAAAACCATAGCCAATTATTACTAAAACATTACTTTTAGTAAGGTTATTTTGGAAATGCGAAAACATTATTGGATAGTATGAACCTTTGGCATACTGATCAATTTTAGTAAGCTTTCCAGATAGAAAATCTGGGTAGTAATTTGATGTATCACTTTTATATTCATATTTACCATCAATTATTACTTCTTTTAATAAATCTGTTTTCCCCACGCCTCTTTTTATTTTAATCATTTCGAGTTCACCATCACCTTGAAACCAATAATGGTTAATGCTTCCGTGTAGCTTATATAAACGAAATTTACTTTCATATTTATTTGTGAAGTATTCTAGGCGAGCTTTATATCTCTCATACTTGTTAAATAATTCGCCGTAAAAAGGTGAACCATATTCCTCAAATCCATCATCAAGATTGGCTTGAATACTATCTGAATATGCAAGGTGTTCAATATAGAGATCGTGGTTAAGAGAATGAATATGAATTATATTATCTTTCGCATAATGCTCTACTAAATTTAAAAATGCACTATGAGAAGAATGATACGGTTTACACAAATGACATCTCTCAATATCTTTCCATATAAGTTGAGATAAAAGTTGGTTATATGAAAGATTGAATTGAAATAGTAATTGGTGAATTGGATACTCATAATTGTTCGCCTTCATAAAGGCATTAACAAATAAGGTAAAGTCTTCATCATAAATTTCGTTTTTCAACATTTCTTTATAATAGTCATAAAACTCTTCATAATTGAATCCTTCCCCGTCTTTAAGAATATTTTCATTATAATACTCAAGAAGTGATTGGATAAATTTTCTTTCTTCAACTCTCGACCAATTTGCATTAGGATCAGGTTGACCATTCAAAAATCTTGCATCGCCACTTGAATGAATTGATATTTCGTTTGCATCAATTTTACCAAGTTTTTCATTCAAAAAAGAAGTAGATGGGAAACCATACGGAATAGAAAAACCGGAACCAATTAAGAAAGAAATATCACTCATAATTTATGCCTTATAACGTTGTTGCGTTTAAGCGGACGCCACGAAGTGTCCGCTACAAACATTATGATTTATTGTTTATAAAATTCACTTACACAAAAACAGAACAAACTAAATCAACTTTTTCTGCAAATATTACGACCGACTACAGCGTTCCGCTTGAGACGCTTGTTAGGAAATCCATCCGGCTTTGCCAAATTCTTGTCTTAAAGAAACTCTCCTTTTATTTCTAAAAAAATTTTCCAATATTAAAGAGTCCAGACAGTAAAGACCGAAGCAGCATTGGTGCTTCTACTTAGCC
>JAHJVF010000483.1 GCA_018828505.1 Bacteroidota bacterium
AAGTCCCTCTCTTTTTAAGAGAGGGATTTAGGGTGAGTTACTGATAATTAATAACTCAACGAATTAACCATGCATGCTGCAGGCAAACCCGCCTGCCTCTGCAATCTCAACCTGGCGGGTAGGTTGGTAGTATATCAAGATACTCATATATTTCTTTTTAATTTTGTTGCGTATTTAAAGTTCACCGAATAGGAATAAGTTCATAATCTTTTCTTAAGTATAGTTTAAAGATTTCATTCAAAAATATTTTACCCCATAGTTAAAAACTTTGGAGTGGGACGAGTCAAAGTCACAATTATATTGAAACTATATAATTTCCATTTTACCGAATCAGAATTTATTATCAATTATCCTTATCTTTGAATGTGAATTATCCTTCAATCAACAAATTTCAAACAAATGAACAGTAGATTATATAAACTTCAAAAATTAGGACAAAGTATCTGGCTTGATAATATCAGTCGCGGAATGTTAAAAACCGGCGAGCTTCAAAAATTGATTGACCAGGGAGTAACCGGTGTAACGTCGAATCCATCTATTTTTGAAAAGGCAATTCTCAACAGCGATGATTATAATGAATCAATTTCAAAACTTCTTGCAGAGGGTTTATCGCCCGACCAAATAATCGAAGAACTGATGATCGATGATATTCAAGCAGCATGTGATCTATTCAAACCGGTTTTTGAGAAATCAAAAGGTAATGACGGATTTGTGAGCATTGAAGTTGACCCGCGGCTTGCAAATAAAACCGAAGAAACAATTGAAGCTGCGAGCAGAGTTTGGGGCAAAGTCAATCGACTGAATGTGATGATTAAAATTCCTGCAACCAGCGAAGGACTTGCAGCAATTGAAGAATCAATTGCACAGGGAATTAATATTAATGTGACGCTTATTTTTTCAATCGAAAGATATAAAGAAGTCGCAAACGCATACTTAAATGGATTAAAACGGAGAAGCGAGAAGCACTCAGATCTTTCAAATATAAACTCAGTTGCTTCCGTATTTGTCAGCCGAATCGATTCAATTGTCGATAACGAAATAGTTAAAATGATCAATTCGGGTAAACCGGAGCTGACGAATTTATTAGGAAAGACAGCTGTTTATAATACACGACTTCTCTACCAATCTTTCAAAGAAATTTTCTCTTCCCCCGATTTTGCTACATTAAAAGAAAACGGGGCAAAAATGCAAAGACCTTTATGGGCAAGCACAAGTACAAAAAACCCTAATTACAATCCATTACTCTACGTCGATGAATTATTTGCGAAAGATACTGTTAACACACTTCCGCCGCGAACACTTGAATTAATGCTCGAACGGAGCCAGATCGAACTGCGAATTGAAAATGAACTCGGATCAGCTAAAAAAGATATTGAGTCTCTCATAACCCACAACATTGATCTTTCTAAATTACTTAATAAGCTTGAAATCGATGGTGTGAAAGCATTTGCAGATTCGTACAATAATCTTCGTGATTCTTTAGTGAAGAAAATTGATTTGGTAAAGGCAGCAAGTTAAACTACGGTCATAATGGGACACTGATGACACAGATTAAACGGATTCGCATAGATTAATAATCCGTGTAAATCTGTCCGTCATCCGTCAGCTGACGGATCAGTGTTTTCCGTGTTCTATAAAAATCAACGCCAGGCGGTGAAACCGTCATTCCCAAAACTGATTCCAACTTTTACTGCCGATCGAATCATTTGACAATCTGGCGGAACTAATCTTTGTTTCTTTATCACATTTCTGATACGAACAGCTTTGATCTCATTACCTTTGAGAGCAACCATATATCCGAATTTTTTCTTCGCAGCGATCTCTATCGCATAAGTTCCAAATCGTGTCGCTAAAATTCTGTCAAAAGGAGTCGGACTTCCTCCTCTCTGCAGATGGCCAAGAACGGTGATTCGAGTTTCAAGTCCGGTGTTTTTTTGAATTTTGCTGCCAACAAGATTACCAATTCCACCCAATTGAATTGGATCGGTTCGTTTTTTGTCCCGGGATTTAACAACAATTTTTCCACCGAAGGGTTTTGCTCCTTCGGCAACACAAATGATGCTAAATCTTTTTCCGCGTGTGCTTCGGTCAATAACCTTTCTATAAGTATCATCCCACTTGAAAGGAATTTCAGGAATTAGAATGACATCAGCGCCACCTGCAATACCTGCGCCGAGAGCTATCCAGCCGGCATATCTTCCCATGACTTCGATCACCATAACACGGTGGTGGGATGAAGCAGTTGTATGAAGCCGATCGATAGCCTCTGTTGCAACGAAAACAGCTGAATCATATCCGAAAGTAAGATCTGTCCCTTCAAGATCGTTATCGATTGTTTTGGGAACTCCAACAATATTCATTCCGAGTTTTGAAAGTTTTTCGGAGATGTGCATTGTCCCGTCGCCGCCGATAGCAATTAAACAATCTAATCCCCAACCTTTATAATTTTTCAGAGCAAGTTTTGAGTGATCTTCAATTACTACTTCATCTCCTTTATCAATGGGCCAGTGGAAGGGATCGCCTTTATTCGATGATCCCAAAATTGTTCCGCCAAGATTTATAATGCCGGAAACTTCCCTATTTGTGAGTTCATGCATTTTACCTTCGACAAGTCCTTCAAATCCGTCTTCAATTCCAAATACGGTCATTCCCATTTCGTGTGCAGGTTTTGTGACGCCGCGAATTACTGCGTTAAGTCCGGGGCAATCGCCTCCGCCGGTTAATATTCCAATACGTTTAACTTTCATTTTTCTGCTCATATTCTTTTACTTACAAAGTTAAATAAAGAAGAATGAAAATGAAAAATTCAATTTGTATGTTGCGAATGGTTTTAACAAATTCAATAAAATTCATGGAGATAATATGCAACTCAAACAACTATATCATTACAACGCCATCGTGGTCGGAGTTTACGATGGTGATACTATTACAGCAAATATCGACCTGGGAATGAACGTCTGGGTCAATAATGAAAAAATAAGATTGGTAAGAATTGATGCACCCGAACTCAGAGGAACATCCAGGAAAAAAGGAATAAAGTCACGTGATTTCTTGCGGGAATTACTTCTGAGTAAAAAAGTTTTAATTCAAACCATCAAAGACAGAAAAGAAAAATACGGAAGGTATCTTGCAGAAATTTGGCTCGAAATTTCTCCGGATAAATTCGTTAATGTTAACGATCTGATGGTTGAGAAGAAGTTTGCTGTGTATAAAAAGTATTAAGTAGAAAGTAGTAAGAAGTTGAGAAATGACATATCTCGGCACAGCAGATAGAATTTTGAGATATGTCATTTCTAACACAGAAAAGTCGGGCTTTTGAAATTCAATTCTCTATCTGTATGCCGCCTCGTCAATATCTTTTACCGAAGTAAATCCTTTGGGTGGAGAAAGATATTTCGACAAAAATTTATATATCTTTAGCCGAATCTCTTTTGCTTTTTTAGTATCCATTCTATCGAACGAATGACCGCCTGGAAGGTTTTCGAAAATCTCGTATTCAAATTTCTTTCCTTCAGCTTTCAAAGATTTGATCAAGTGTTCAACTTCCAAAACATTCACGTCTTCATCATTTGTATTTGTGTGGATTAATAAAGGAGTTTTCAATTTGTGTGCATTCCATGCTGGCGACCTTTTCTTGTACTCTTCAACATTTTGATCTGCAGGTTTTCCTATATGGTAATCTGCCGAAAATAAATCTCTGTAAGACTGATCTTTGTAACCCATTCGTGCAATCAAATCACTAACAGGGACACCGGCAAAGCAGACCTTATAATCTTCGGGATGATCAAACACAGCCATAAGAGAAATCAACCCGCCATGACTCCAACCCATTATTCCAACACGACTTTCATCAACAAAACTGTAATTTTCAATCATGAAATTTCGGCTTGCGTGAACGTCTTCAATTTCCAAACCGCCGTAATCTATCTTTTCATAATGTGATTTACCGTAACCTGTGCTTCCGCGGTATTCAGCCGCAACCACAATGTATTGCTGTGCAACAAGTTCTTTTACTATGTGAGTGTAGTAAGTCGAAAAATCTGCGTGCACTCCCCCATGAGGGAAAACAATGAGAGGATATTTTTTATTGAAATCAATATTCTTCGGAATGAAAACATACGACCAGAATTTAACAGGGTTACCGGCACCCTGCCCTGTTGGATTTTTTTCTTTCCACAAAGGCGGTCCCGTCATAAAAACTTTATCGATGAAGGCGTAATCACCGACTCGTTCATACCATAAAACATCATCTATCTTCTTCTCAAGAATATCAAGTCTGTGCTGTAAATTCTCGTCTGCTTTTTTTAGTGAATTTAGAGTTTGTTTTAACTCATTTGCATCCTGCGCATGTGAATGACCGGGGAGAAAAACGAAAATCGAAGAAACGAATAGAACTGATAGAACTATTGCTAGCTGCTTCATGCTCACCTCTAAATATTTTGATTGATTTATTGTAACTACTCAGCACGGATGTTTTTTTTGCCACTAAGGCATCCGTCAGCTGACGGACACTAAGAAACACAAAGAACTTATTAGTAAAACTTAGTGAAACTTTGAGTCTTCGTGTCTTTGTGGCATATTTTGAATTACAATTTATGTGGCTGCTGAGTAGTTACGATTTATTTACAAACTTGCTTGAACACTCTTAAAAAATTGCCACCGAGAATTTTTTTTACATCTTCATAGCTGTAACCTTTTCTCAACAAGGCCATTGTCAAATCGGGATATTTTGTTACATCTTCTAAACCAACAACAACTTTTTCAATTCCGTCAAAATCTGACCCAAGAGCAATGTGGTTAATTCCAACAAGATTCTTAATGTAATCTATATGTTTTATCACCGTTTCGATCGTTGCAGTGGAGTCAGTGGTCAGAAATGATGGATAAAAAACCACACCTATCACTCCACCGGAATTTGCAATTGCGATAATTTGATCGTCATAAAGATTTCGAGAATGATTTCTTAAAGCACGTACTCCCGAATGGCTTGCTATTATCGGATTGGTTGTGACTGTTAAAATATCTTCAATCGTTTTTTTACCAACATGTGATATATCAATAATAATTCCGAGCGAATCCATTGACTTGATAACCTGGCGTCCGAATTCAGATAATCCTTTTGTCAGCGCTTGTGCGTCGGCAGCAGCTGTCGCCCACGAAGTGCTGTTGTTCCAAGTGATTGTCATATATCGAGCACCTTTAGTATAGAACTCCTTCAATTTGTCGATGCTGTTTTCAATTGCATG
>JAHJVF010000484.1 GCA_018828505.1 Bacteroidota bacterium
ATTTGCGGTCCGCTCAATGAAAGCCGGGACGTTGCCAGGTCCAACACCATACGCAGGTTTACCGGCGCTGTAAGCTGCTTTCACCATCGGAGTTGAACCGGTTGCCAATATCACAGCAACATTCCGGTTTTTCATCAATTCATTTGTGCCTTCAAGTGTGGGAGTAGAAAGGCACGAGATCAATCCGCGAGGTGCTCCTTCTTTGATTGCCGCTTCTTCAAGAAGTTTTGCAGTTTCGACAGTACATTTTGCTGCAGCCGGATGGGGCGAAGCAACTATAGCATTTCTCGCCTTTACAGAAATCAAAGCTTTGTAAATCATTGTCGAAGTTGGGTTTGTTGATGGAATTAAAGCAGCAACTACTCCCATCGGTTCTGCAATCTCAAGAACTTTACCGTTCTCAAATGAATTAATAATTCCGACGGTCTTCAAATCCTTTATTGATTCATAAACGTTTTTCGAGCCGAAAATATTTTTTGTGATCTTGTCTTCAACTTTTCCGAAGCCGGTTTCATCATAAGCCATTTTTGCAAGCTTTTCTCTTGCTGAATAAGCGGCATCGGTCATAGCTTTAACGATTTTATCGACTTGCTGTTGTGTGTAGTGTTTAAATTCGAGTTGTGCTTCTTTAGCACGACTGCAAAGATCGCGTACTTCCTGGATTGATTGTAAATCTTTATCGAACTGCATTCTTTCCTCTAAAATTACGCTGAAAAATACCTCATCTAAAGTTAAAAGGCAACGGTGGGTTCAACACAAAAAACAAGGCGAAGTCAAGAATCATCTCAACTTCGCCTAAAGTTAAGTTTCTCGAAATTTATCTTAAATCATTTCGAGATCGTTTTCATCTTCAATTAAAAGATATATCTCAGGCCTAACTGTAATTGCCATCTTGATTTAATTGATGGGTCATCAATATAAGTTGATTTAACAGCTGTGTTGAATTTGAAAATCGGTTCGCCGCTTGAATTAAATTTATTCGTGAATTCAAGAGAAGATGTTGCCGCTGAATTTGCAACCTTCCTTACACCCCAATCGGAGTTTAGCAGATTCGCAACATTCAACACGTCAAGACTTAACTGAAATGTATGTTTATGACTTCCTAACATAAATGCAAAGTCCTGGAGAATCCTTAAATCAATATTACTGAACCATGGATTAACAGCTCCAAATCGCTCTGCAATTTTACCGCGGTTAGCTTTTAGGTATTCATCTTGTTCGATGAATGCATTAAATGCCGTCCATTGATCTGCAGCGGAAACGGTCTTTCCACCTGAAGTGTATGACTCAAAAATGATTTCGCTTGAATTTTTTGGAATGTAGATTAAATCATTAACAGTGCTTCCGTCACCATTAACATCGCCTGCGTAAGTGAAAGAATACCTATTTCCGCCGGCGCCTTCAAATCTATTCCCTTCGGCTAATTCAAAAAAGAGTCCGAAACTTGTTGCAAAATTTTCTGACCATTCATAACGATACAAACCGCCTGCAACGAACCGATGTCGATTCCCAAATTCTGAATAACTAAGAACCGGTTTGTTCGGATCCCCTTGCACTGGATTCTCTGACCATAACACGCTTGCGATTTCGGTTGATTTCAACAAGCTTTTGGCCTCGAGATAAGTATATGAGAGAAATGAAGAGAGTCCGAAGTCGAAGTTCTTTCTCAACTGAGCAGTAATGCTAAAGTTGTAACCGTCACTTGAATTATCGATTATATATGCACCGCCATCTGCACCGAATGGGCCAACATTTAATTGATTGTTTCCACTCGTATCGGTGAAATATGGTCTTCCATCTTTTAAGTAACGGGCTGGTGCTCTTAAATCGGCATTTCGAACATATATACCATTGATGTCCTTACCATAAATAAATTCTAGTGTTCCGAGTAAATCCCATGGTAATTTATGATCAAATGCCAAATTACTTGTCCATATTTGGGGCCACTTAAAATCTGATACCATACCGTTCAGATCAAATGATTGTTGAAGTATTGCATCGTCTGAAGTGCTGATCCGTTGTCCGGCAGGATCTGGAAAAAGATTGGGATTTGTG
>JAHJVF010000485.1 GCA_018828505.1 Bacteroidota bacterium
CCCGTTACAAAAATTGATATAAGGGTACCTCTAAAAACCTATTCTGCGAACATCTGCGGGAGAATATTTCCCGCCCGCCTGCCTCTTTCGGTTCTATGTGGCGGGCAGGCTGATTTCGCTGATTACCGCAGATAAAAAAAATCACGTTCAGTTTTTAGAGATGCCCATAAATTGTTAAAGTTCGATCACAAACTTGTAAGAAAATCTTACAAAAATGGTTCAATTATATTGAATATTTGAATTTTCTATCTCGTTGTATTAAAAGAACTTAGAGCATTTTTTTCTAATGGCGGTCAGTAGAGATTTTCCTTAATGACAAATTTGGGTTTATTATGAATTACTGTACTTATGCAGACCTGCCCGCCATATTGAGACTAGAGAGGCAGGCGGGATCAACTTTTTGTCATATTGAGGGTAGCGAAATATCTGAAAAACGCTTGAAGTTAGAAGCTAAGATTCTTCATCCGTCAACCGACAGATTCAGAATGACTGTTTTTTATAACTTAAGTAAGTAAAAATCTTGTACAGCAGAATTTAACATGTCTGCTTTTTTTTCATATTATGCATAGAAAATAAAAACTTTTTTCAAGACTAAAAATAAATTTATTACAGGTTCAATCTTTTAAGTATTAAATTGAAATTGATAGTTCTAAATAATAGATGAGACTAATCAAAAAAGGCTCGCCGAAGGCGGGTTTGAAAAAAATGTTCGGAATTTTTCCGTCAGCTGACGGACAAAATTGAACCTGGGAATGATGAATTTGAACTTTTTAGCTACACTTCACGAAATGAGCCAGAGGCTCATCAGCCTTTGGCTGACTTGCCTGCTAAATCCGCCAAAGGCGGAGCACGCAGGCGTGTAGTGAAGATTCGTCTCATAAATTTGACAAAAACTTTTGAGTCTAAAAAACCTTTAACAGCTTTGACAAGAAACATTCTGAAAATTATTATTATCTTTTTTATAGGTTTAATACCCTATCTTCACGGCGCTCCACTTCGAAATTTCCCACAGGTAGTAGTCCAGCCAAGCGGTGAGATAATTCATTGCTTTGCAAGCGGCGATGAATATCATAACTGGCTTCATGATGCAGAGGGCTACACGATTATTCAACATCCTGTTACGGGTTATTATAATTATGCGTTTATCAGCAATGGTGAATTAGCTGCATCTTCATACGTAGTTGGAGAGGTGGATCCAAGAACTATTGGCTTAGAGAAATGGTTAAATATCTCATCTGCTGCATTATCGCAAAAGAGAGATGGGGCATTAAGAAACTTACCGAGAGAAAGAGGACTTGCTCCTAAAACAGGAACAATAAATAATATAGTGATTTATATCAGGTTCAATGGTGAAAGTGAGTTTACTGATTTAAAATCAACATACGATAATATGTTTAACTCATCCGTCTCAGGAAATAATTCGATGTACAATTATTTTCGAGAAGTCTCGTACAATAGTCTTACAATTACTTCAACATTTTATCCAACGTCGGGCAGCTCAACAGTAGTCTCTTATCAAGATACTTACACCCGAGGTTACTATCAGCCGTATAGTGCAACAAATACAATCGGTTATACCAATAATAGTGAATTGACATCAAGAGAACATACTCTACTAATGAATGCAGTCAATGCAGTAAATTCTCAAATACCTTCCGGGTTGAATGTGGACGGAGATAATGATGGCAGAGTTGATAACGTATGCTTTATTATAAGCGGTTCACCGGATGGCTGGAGTGATTTGCTCTGGCCTCATATGTGGGCGCTCTACTGAAAGCTTGCATATATAAATGGTAAAAGAGTATGGGATTACAATTTTCAACTTCGGAACAGTCTTTTATCTAGCGGAGTTGGTGTCTTGTGTCATGAGATGTTTCATTCTTTAGGTTCGCCAGATTTATATCATTATAGTTTTGATGGATTACAACCTGTTTATAAGTGGGACATTATGGAATGGAATTTAAATCCACCCCAACACATGGGGGCGTATATGAAGTTTCGCTATGGAAGTTGGATCAGCTCGATCCCTGTGATTGCTACCTCTGGAAATTATTCTTTAAATTCTTTGACTTCTTCATCAAATAATTGCTATAGAATTAATTCGCCCAATTCATCATCCGAATATTTTATCTTGGAATACCGCCGCAGGTCAGGAACGTTTGAAAATTCTTTACCTGGTGATGGTTTATTAGTTTATAGAATCAATACTTCGAGAGATGGATTGGGAAACTCAAATGGACCTCCTGATGAAGTATATATTTATCGTCCGAACGGGACCACTTCAAGTAACGGCAATCCTAGCAATGCGAACTTTAGCAGTGATGTTGGAAGAACTTCAATAACTGATATTTCAAACCCTTCGAGCTTTTTATCTAATGGAAATTCTGGCGGGTTGAACATTTCTAATATCGGAAGTATTGGAAATTCCATTTCGTTTATTGTAACAATTCCCGGGAGTTCAATTATAACAGTAACATCACCAAACGGTGGAGAGAACTGGCAAGCAGGTTCAACACAATCTATCACGTGGACAAGTAGTGGTGTTTCAACCGTTAACATCGAATATACAACAAACAATGGTTCGAACTGGACAACGATAATTGCGTCGACACCAGCTGGTGCTGGTAGCTATGCTTGGACTGTTCCAAACACTCCATCATCACAATGCAGGGTAAGGATTAGCGATGCATCGAATTCAAGTGTAAACGATTTAAGCGACGGAATATTTACTATAAGTCCTGCACCAGCAATTTCTATTTTATCACCTAATGGCGGTGAAAGTTGGCAAGTTGGAACAAATCAGAATATTACATGGACTAGCACAAGTATATCGAATGTAAAAATTGAATATACAACCAACAATGGGACGAGTTGGTCAATCATAATTGCAACTACTCCAGCGAGTAATGGAAGCTATTCATGGGTTATTCCCAATACACCATCAAGTCAGTGTAAAGTGAGAATAAGTGATGCGACAAATTCCATTCTTAATAGTGTAAGTAACAACTCGTTTACCATCAGTCCAGTACCAACAATTACATTAATTTCTCCAAACGGTGGAGAGAGTTGGCAGGTAGGTACAAACCAAAATATCACATGGACAAGTTCAACTGTAACCAATTTAAAAATTGAATATACAACCAATAATGGGTCTAATTGGTTGCCAATAGTTACCAGTACCCCAGCCTCTGCAGGTATTTATAGCTGGACGATTCCAAGCACTCCATCTAACCAATGCAGAGTAAAAGTCAGCGATGCAAGTAATTTAAGTTTAAATGATCAGAGTGATAATGTATTTACACTTCTTCCGTTGCCACCTAATGCCCCGGTATTGAAAAGTCCACAAAATAATATGATAAACCTTCCGACAACGGTGTCTCTAATCTGGAACCGAGTAACAAACGCTGATGGATACATACTTCAGTTATTTGATTCAACATCAATTAATGTTTTACTCACCGATTCTACTATCACAGACACTTCGAAGCAGTTAACTTCACTTGTAAATAGAACGAAATACTATTGGCATGTCAGAGCAAAAAACGATGGTGGTTGGAGCTCATTTTCTGAAACCTGGAATTTTAGAGTGATGAATTTAAAGGGAGATTTGGATGGAAATAATCTAATCCAAGCATTAGATGCATCATACATTTTACAAAATGCCGTAGGTCTCAGAGATTTTGACTCAATGCAAAGTTTTGCAGCTGACGTAAATAATGATAACATCGTAGGTGCATACGATGCAGCTTGGATTTTATATTTTGTAGTCTATGGTATTTGGCCAAATTGGTAAAACCATTCAAACTATTCGCAGTTAAATTGATTGTATTGCCAATTTATATGAAGATTCAAATGTGATAATATCTTTGAGTAATGAATTGAAGAATCATCTCTAGCTTTTATCATAAATTCTCATTGCTTAACTCTGCCTCTTTCACTCTGCACTCTTCTCCATTATCCATCCGTCAGCTGACGGACATTTTACATTATCTTTAATACTTCATAACTTGCCAAAAATTTATTATATCGTTTGAATAAAATTAATCAAATCATAGAATCATTTCTGATCATTAACTCAAGTAGGAGAAAATAGATGGAAATCAAAAACACTGTTAACGGACTTCCCGAAAATGCCTATAAAGAATTAAAAGAAGGGGAAGTTTATATACCCATAATGGATCCAAAAAAGAATTATCCCGAAGTTACACCCTGGTCGGTGCTTTGGGGACTTTTCATGGCAGTACTCTTCTCTGCAGCAGCTGCTTATTCAGGTTTGAAAATCGGGCAAGTGATGGAAGCCGCGATTCCAATTGCAATTTTGGCTGTTGGACTTTCAGCGGCAACAAAAAGAAAAAATGCACTCGGTGAAAACGTAATTATTCAATCTATCGGTGCAAGTTCGGGTGTGGTAGTCGCCGGTGCAATTTTTACAATTCCTGCACTTTATATTCTCAATTTGCCAGTTAGTTTCTTTCAAATATTTCTTGCCTCACTTTTTGGTGGATTTCTTGGAATTTTATTTCTGATTCCATTCAGAAAATACTTTGTGAAAGATATGCACGGAAAATTTCCATTTCCCGAAGCAACTGCAACGACTGAAATTCTTGTCGCTGGAGAAAAAGGCGGAAAGCAAGCCGGCGTATTAGTTGTCAGCGGTTTGATCGGTGGAGTATTTGATTTCATCATTTCTTCATTCGGATGGTGGGCGGAAGTTATAAGCACTAGAATTTTTCATTACGGAGAGATCCTAGCAGATAATGCAAAATTAGTTTTTAAGATCAATGCTTTGACGATGGTCTTAGGTCTCGGATACATTGTAGGATTAAAATTTGCAATAATCATTTGTGCCGGCTCGTTTCTTTCGTGGTTTGTGTTGATCCCATTATTTAATGAGATCGGGCAAGGTTTAGCTTCTCCGCTTGGAGCTACAGCTACGAAATTAATTTCAGAAATGAACGCTGAAGAGATTTTCAGAAATTATGTCCGGCACATCGGAATTGGCGGGATAGCAATGGCTGGAATAATCGGGGTTCTTCGTTCGTCAAGAATAATTCGTGATGCTGTAACACTTGCCTGGAACGAGATTTTTCATAAAAAGTCCAGTGAGTCCAATGAAATTCCAAGAACTCAGCTCGATATTAAAATAACATTTAATATACTTCTTCTTCTCTTCACGGCAATTTTAATTTTTGTGTTCTTTGCTGGTGGAGTTGTATTCAACATGTGGCATGCATTTGTCGGTTTATTAATTGTTTTGATCATAGCATTTTTATTTACTACTGTTTCGGCGACAGCAATTGCTATCGTCGGTACAAATCCCGTCTCCGGAATGACTTTGATGACGCTTATTCTTTCATCAGTTATTTTGGTGCAGATAGGTTTATCAGGTACTTCAGGAATGGTCAGTGCCTTGATAATTGGTGGAGTTGTCTGTACTGCTCTTTCGATGGCTGGTGGATTCATCACCGATCTAAAAATTGGTTATTGGCTCGGTTCAACTCCCCGTAAACAGGAACGATGGAAGTTTTTAGGAACCTTGATATCCGCTGCGACAGTCGGATTTGTAATTTTAATTTTAAATGAAACTTACGGTTTTGTCGGGAAAGGTTCATTGGTTGCACCGCAAGCAAATGCAATGGCGGCGGTAATTCAACCATTGATGTCAGACATTCCTGCACCCTGGATGCTTTATTTAGTCGGTGCGGTGATTGCGCTGTTAGTCACCTGGCTTAAGATCTCACCATTAGCATTTGCACTCGGGATGTACATTCCACTCGATCTGAATACACCCTTGCTTATCGGTGGATTAATTGCACACTGGGCAAAAACTCGTTCGAAGGATGAGAAGCTAAACAATGCAAGATTTTCTCGCGGGACTTTGATTGCCTCCGGATTCATTGCAGGGGGTGCATTGTTTGGAGTAATCAGTGCTCTGTTAAGATTTGCAGGATTTAATTGGATGAACGTTGAATGGGCTGAAACTCACGGTGCAGAATTACTTGCCCTCGTGATGTTTACATTTGTTCTGCTTTACATGATGTGGGATACGATGCGTGCGAAGGTTGAAGATTAAACAAACTAAAAGATTGAAAGCTTAAACATTTAATAAACAAACCCCACCCGTCACCTGACGGGTGGGGTTTGCTAAAATGACCTTCACATCAATGCTTAACTCGTCATGAGATACTAACTTGTGCACAATGAATTTGATAATTATTAATACTCGATCAGGAACTTTATTATTAATAAAAGGATGATTATTTTGGATTATGAAAATCTACCTTGATACATGTTGTCTTCAAAGACCCTTTGACAACAAAACTCAAGTTAAAATTCGTCTTGAAGCTGAAGCGGTTTTAGGTATACTCAATTTCTACGAAAAAGGTATTGTTCAAATTGTAAGTTCCGAAGTTCTATTCTATGAACTAAGTCGAATACCAAATATTATTCGAAGAGTAAACTCATTAAAATTACTTGAAAAAATTCCAGAGTTTATCAGCCTTAATAGGAATGTTGAAAAGAGAGCAAGATTTTTACATAAGAGCAATATTCAAGCTTTGGATGCGTTACATCTTGCATCGGCAGATATAGGTCGCGCTGATTATTTTTGCACTTGCGATGAATCATTAATGAAAAAAGCAAGAAGGATGAATTTTATGAAGATGAAAATTTTAACGCCCATAGAATTAATAGGAGTAATTGAATTATGAATGGAGAGTTACGACCCCTTAATGAAATCAATGAAAAAGCGATTAAGTTTTTGATAGATAAAATCGGTTTTTATGACACCGTTAGATTTATAAACCAATTTAGTATAGGTTCAGGCAATTACACAGAGGAACGCAAAACGCTTTATAGAGATGTTTACTTG
The DNA here is from genome assembly GCA_018828505.1 of Bacteroidota bacterium. GTDB lineage: Bacteria > Bacteroidota > Ignavibacteria > Ch128b > Ch128b > JAHJVF01. The sequence continues at coordinate 6,872 of JAHJVF010000485.1, forward strand.
GACAGTATAATCCTAGATATAAAAAAGAATCGTGCTAAAAAGTAAATGAACACTTAGATCGAAGATAAATAAATTGTAGGTTTAATAGTACAAACCCAACCCGTCTCCGTTAGCTAACGGAGACGGGTTGGGTTTGCTTTAACAATAGTTTCTGATCCCGGTTATCTACGTCTATCTCTATTTCCCGACTCATCATTTTGTCTTGGAGAGCTTTCTTGATCCATTTCTCTCGAACGATTTTCTTCACGTCTCGGTTCAATTCTTCTTTCAGTAGGAGGAGATTGACGAGTTTCTGGTCGCCTTTCAATCTGAGGAACTCGTTCTGCTTTACATGATGTGGGATACGATGAGAGCGAAGACAGAATAAAAAAATGTGAAACGTAAATCTAAATTTTAGACATTAAGGTCATAAAAATTTTAAAGTAATAAATCGGAAAATAAAAAAGAGGTTGTCTCAAAAGAAGTGAACCTGTCATTCCGCGCTTAATGCGGAATCTAAAATTCGATGAGTTCAATAAATTTATCAATACCAGATCAACTCCGGCATGACACAGAGTAACTTCTGAGACAACCTCTTCGATTTTTATTAGTGTAATTCTAACCTATACCTTCAATATGATCTCGATATACATTTACAAGCTTATATTTTGAATTGAATTTAATAACTTCATTCCAAAGTTTTTCCAGAAGGATGAACAATTCATTTATTCTCAAATTACCAATCTTAATATGGATAACACGGGGCGGAGGATTTTTAATAAGAATTCTATTAGAGAAATCGCTGTCTTTTGAAACTATCGTTAAATTATTTTTCTCGGCATACTCCCATATCTCTTCATCTGTTAAAGTATCATTTAAATCTTTAACATGAATATAATCTTCAGATTTCCAAAGTGAAAAATAATAAGGAAGATTGGCGTCGATAAGAAATCGCGCCATCTATGCTACCTCTTTAATTGTAAAAATTCTATCCGAGAGTTGAACAGCAAAATTTAGACAAGCGGTGATATCTTCCGGTTCGAGAGAGGGGTATTGTTTTAATATCTCTTCCCTACTTTCCCCCGCGCTTAAGAACTCTAAGATTGTTTGAACGGTTATTCTTTTGCCCCTGATGGTAGGCTTCCCATTACAAATTTTATCATCAACAGTAATTCTTTCAGTTAAATGAGTCATTTGACTTACCTAGTTTATTCTTGTCTAAATTAATAATTAAATTAATCTTATTCTATACAATCATTATATGAGTAATGACATATCTCTGAAACCTATTCTCAGAGTCGAGATATGTCATTTCTAACGAAAAAAGGGCGAATCTTTGATCCGCCCTTTTACTTGTTAATCGTAACTTTTCTTTATCTTCTTCTATCATTGCTTCTTGAATTATCATCTCTTTTGGGAGAGCTTTCTCGATCCATTTCTCTCGAACGATTTTCTTCACGTCTCGGCTCGACTCTTCTTTCAGCAGGAGGAGATTGACGAGTTTCTGGTCGTCTTTCTATCTGAGGAGTTCGTTCTGGCTTGCTTTGCTTTTCCTCAATTCTTGGGCGATCGTTTCGAGTCGGTGGATCATATCTTTTCTGTTCTTCTTTTCTTTCAATCCGCGGACGTTCCTCAACTTTTGGCTTTTGGGTATTCGGCCTTTCGTAACGAGGTTCCTCCACCTTTCTCGGTTCTATCCGGTAATTGCGTTCTTTTTCTCGTTCTTCTACTTTGGGTTTCGTTTCACGATTTCTCTCATTTTCATTCGAACGGGATTTGCGCTCGATAACTTCTCTTTCAGATTCTCTTCGAGTTGTTTCAGTCCTATCCCTTCTCCCGATTTCCACTCGTGAAGTTTCTAGTGTAGTACTTCGATCGAGTTTTCGAACTTCAATATCATTTGTGCGTGATCGATTTACTTCATCTTGACCGGGACGATAGATAGTTACTCTTTCCCTGTTACGGGTTCCAGAAAGATCTCTTAATCGTGAAGTTTCAACTATATCACGATTCACTATTCTTGCTCCTGCTCTACGTTCAACAAGGTCTCTTTCAATTCCTCTATTAATTACACGACCTCGTTCGTAACCGTAATCATTTCGATATTTCGATCCATTATAAATTCTATATTTATATCTACTTCCAACGAGATACCTATTTACTTCATATCCGCAGAAAAATCGATAAGGTACGAAGTGCCAATAATGATATGGTGATTGCCAATGAGTTGTAAATCTTATTCCAATTGATATACTGAAAGTTGCGTAAGGAGGAAGCGGCGCCCAGCCGATGTAATCGTCGCTGTACCTCCATTCAACCCAGGCAGGTCCCCATTCATTATCGGGAATCCATATCCAGCCGTAATAATCATCATAGTACCATCTTCCATAGTGATAAACTGCCCATCCGAACGGTTCAAATGAATCCCAATACCATCCATAATGATTTGTCCAAACCCAACGCCCGCGAGTGTAAGGGCTCCAACCGTAAACGACTCCGAGCGGACGCCACGCGTAAAGTCCATTATCAACTTCAAGCCATTCTCCATGGGGTGAAAGCGATGAATAGAAGAAATTAAATGAGACCGGAGCGGGGTGTGCTTTATGATAAGCTTCGGCTTCTAAAGCAAATGCTCCAATTAAAATTGCAAGTATTAAAATCAGCTTTTTCATTTTTAACCTCTTTGGTTTTTAGTTTTCTATTAAGATTAAACCAGAATTGTGCCACAAGAGAAATCTTAATAACATGAGGTTATTGGAATTATGTTAATTCCGTTATGTTTAAATAAATGGACAGTGCAAAATTGACAATGGACATTATAGTTTGAAAGTTCATAAAGTTTATAAGGCTTACACTGAACGACCTGTACACCACATCAATACAGGAAAGTCAAATGGAGTGAAGTGTTCATAAAGTCGAGAGATCAATACTTTAAAAACTTTATGAACTAATTACTTTGGCTAAGACTCTCTCAGCATTCATTTTCCAGGTGAAGTTATTTTCAGCATCTTGCCGCGCATTAGCTCCAATGGATCGTCTTAGCTTTTCATTTTCAATCAAATCGAGAATTGCTAATGTTAATTCCGCTGCATCGCCCGGTTTTACTTTAATTCCATTTACTTTATGCTGAATAATTTTTCCAATTTGCTCTAAGTCGCTTGCAATTATAGGCTTCCCCATTGCCATATACTCAAAGAGTTTTGTCGGCGAACCGAAGAATCTTTGATTGGATTCAAACCCGAGATGAGGCGAGACCAAGATATCGCAGGCAGCTAAATAATTGGGGGCTTCTGAGTGAGGAATTATACCTGTAAAAACAATTTTATCTTTTAAATTCAATTCCCCGCATCGCCACTCAAGAACTGCTTTTAGGTTTCCGTCACCGATCAGAAGGTATTTAATATCTCGGTTCTGCTTTAATATTTCAACAGCGGCTTCGAAGAAAATCTCAACGCCGTGCCAGCGAGTGAACGTGCCGATAAAGCCAACAGTGAATTTATTTTCTAAATTATACTTATTCTTTATTTGAGAACCGTCAATTGTTGGTGAGAATTTATTTACATCTACACCATTTGGATTGATTACAATTTTTAATTCATTTGCTCCAAGCGGAACAATCTGATCTTTTACAACTTCACTAACCACGCTAATTATATTTGCATTTTCAAATGCGATTCTTTCGATCTTAGATGCTAATTTTTCAAAGACTAATCGACTCCAATTTTTCTTAACCCATACTTCGGAGTAATTCACTTCGAGGATAATTGGAATATTAAAAAGCATAGAAAGAGCTATTCCGCTCGCATTGAAAACAGAATGGCGTTGATATATTAAACAAGGTTTGTATGTCTCAAATATCCTTTTGGATTTACGAATGAACGTAAAGTGATAATCTAAAAGTTGAAGTTCGTCAAATAAGTCTAACAAAGGATTCGGACGAATGATATTGGTCTCGAAGTCGGCAAGTATTTTTGCATCTGAAAGAAAAATAACTTCATAACCAAGTGATTTTGCTCCTTCGATAAAACCTGTAATATGAGTTATTGCCCCGCCTGAGATAACCTTACCTGATAAGTCAGTGCGAAGATAGGCTATTTTATTGCAAACTGACTTGTTCTCTAAAATTTTATTTTTCCAAATTTTTTCTTTTACAGTAAAGTAAAGATATGCTTTAACGAGGGTATAAAATCCAAATAACAAACCAGCGACGAGCTTTGGAGTAAGATCAAAAAATAAACTCAATTTAAAATATCGCCGCAATCTGTTTTCGTCAAAAATTAATAGCTGAGCTGATGAGTGGGAAAAAAGAGCAAGGAGCTTTAAAGAAGAATCCGATCTGTTTAGTTGACTGTATCGATTCGATATCACCAGTAAATCATAATGTTTCTTGTTGATTAATTTTAAAATTTCTCTAAATGATTTTCCGGTTATATCGTTTTTAGTAATAGTTTCAATTTCGGTTAAGGGATAAGCTGACTTGACTTCATCGATAATCTTTTGATCTTCGAATGCAATCAGTAGAATAGATTTAATTTTTGATTGAATTGACTTGGTATGAAAAGCGATAGAGTTATGCATCTCAACTGGTCAGGCGATCTTTTTTAATTCGATTATCATAAACCAACCAACTTTTTCGTATCCTAATAAAAACGATAAAATGTAAGGGAAGAATCGAACTATCTTAGGGATGTTCCATTTTAGATCGTAGTTAGTAGCTTTTGCGCTAATCTGGATAATCTCGACAGGGTATCTCTGAAGAATTTTTTTGAATTCTTTTATTGTGTAAGCTTTAGTTCCAGGGCTTTCCTGATGGTAATAAAAAATTTGCTCGAAGCTTCGAAATGGTTTTCCCTTCAAGAGTCCGTATCGGATATACTTGTAAAAGGCATAGATCGATCTTCGATTATAAATCATTAATTTTATTCTTCCACCATTTTTTGTAACACGAATTATTTCTTCCAACGCTTTTTCTGTATTCGGGGAATGATGAATCACACCCCAAGAATAGACTAAGTCGAAAGTATCATCTGGATAAGGAATGTTCTCTGCATCAGCAACTTTAATTTCTTGGGCTTTAAGATCAAAAAGTTCTAACCTTTTCTTTACATGCTCGATGGCTTCTTCGGTTAAATCAATTCCATAAGCAATTGAACCGGCTCTTACCCATTGAATAAAATCGCTTCCAGCACCTACTCCGACTTCTAATACGCTTTTTCCTCGAAAGCGTGTAAATTGTGCAAAAGAAAAAATCTCCGGTTCTAATTTGTATCTATGTTCTTCAATTTCTTCAAAATACTCTTTGGAAAATTTTTTTGAAGTCGACGCTTGTGTGCCGCAAGCTTCTTTATTCCAATATTCTTTGACTAATTGCTTTAATTTTTGACCGCTCATAACTAGTTAACTTCATTAAAAATTAAGTCCTTTGTTTTTTTAATAACTTTTTAGTTGTCCTCGTAAGAATAATCACACTTAGAACGCCGAGCACTATTACATTTAACCCGAAGGAAATATTTTTTCCAAGATAATAACTTTGCGGTTCATATTTGAATTCCACTTTGTGCTTCCCTTGTGGGACAACAATGGCTCTGAATCCGTGATTAGCACGGTAGATTTTCGTTTCTTTTCCATCGATTAATGCTTTCCAACCGACTGGATAATATGTATCCCCAAGAAACAACAAATTATTCCCAGTTGCATTCACTTCCATATCGATCGTTTCGAAAACATAATTCGTGATATTAACATAAGCATCATTTGTCGGTGGATCGATTTTTTGGAGATCGACAGTTTGATCCGTTTCGAAAAACAAAACATCCAAAGGATCGAACTCATTTCGTTTGATCATATTTAGCACATCGAGCGTAGGCTTGACCTCGAATCGATTTACAAAATAAGCTCTGGGCAAAGCCCCGGCATTCAACTGAACGGAAGATTTATCATCAGAAAATATCGGCTGGATTAAACTGTCACCAAATGGTTTATCAGTAACAATATATTTTACATTCAGCATTCTCCATAGAGTTGGATTTGACAAACCTATCACATCAACTAAATCCTGATAGGTTCTTGGTTTTGCTCCGCTGTATCCATAAAAATCCTGCAGCAGAAATGAAACGTGATAATTAGAATGTTGATTGACGGAACCAAGCGAACCATCTTGCTTTAAATTTAATATTCTGTAAAGACTCGAATCCTTTTTTATTTCGCTAACATATGATGGAGCTTCAAAGTTTTGGTTCATTTCACTCTCATCGAATTTTTTCATTCCACGAGAACTGATGTTGAATAAATCGAATATCGTCAGAAGAATAACGACAGATAAAAAGAATTCCTTGCTTACTTTGTTTTTTAAATATCCCCACAGCAAACCAATACCGATGAGTGCAATCGCAGAGCTGATCATCGTATCGCTCATGAACATATCATACGTGTATTGGAATAATTCCCTCTGAACTTTTTTGCTTTGTGAAAGAAGATCGATGTACCAGTTTTCCAAACCACTTTTTAAAATAATGGAAAGAACAAAAAGTCCCCCAAATCCAAAAAGAAAATATTTAATGAGATTGTCTTTGACGGTATGACCTGCCTGCTTTTCTTTTATGAAGTAAGATATACCAAGGGCGGCAAGTATCGGAAATGAAATCTGCAGCAAATTCAATATCATACTTGGCACACGAAACTTGTCAAAAAGCGGAAAGTAGTAGAACATCAAATCATAGAAAACAGGGAATGTTTTTCCGAACGAGATCAACAGAGAAACAACAGAAAGAATCCCAAGAAACTGAACAAAAGGATCTTTGCGTCTATAATACAATCCGAATAATGCAAAAACGAAAACAAGAATGCCCATATATTGTGGCACGTCCACAAAAGGCATTTGTCCCCAATATGTGTTTACCTCAACAGGTTGATTTTGTGAAAGCTCTCCTTGATAAATCGAATTTCCGTAACCATAAAATGAGGGCATTATGAAAGTAAGCATTTCACCCGGACTGAATGACCAATTGGTTGCATACTCGTAGTCAAGTCCCTCGCCGGATTTTTTTCCTGCGTCCTGATATTTTTCAGCGATACTTTGTGTACCGCGAATCGATGTCGGATTGTATTCATAGATTGCCCAATATTGATCGATTGACATAAAGACTGCAATCAAAGCAGCGGCAGCAAACAGGACACCAGATCGAATGAGCTTTAATGCTTCATCTTTTTTCTTCTGCCAAAAGTCCCGAATGATAAAATAAATGTAAAAGATCATCACAGCAAAAAATGCATAAAAGATTTCCTGCAAATGGGCAGAAAGAAGCTGAGCATGTATTGCAAGTATCAGAAGAAGAAAGTAGATAGGATTAAATTTATCACGGAATTTTTCGAGAATCAAAAATACCAGCGGTATCATACATAATGTCAGCATCTTGGTGTTATGACCGATCGCAATAAAAATTATCATTCCGGTGGAAAAAGTTACTGCAACTGTTCCAAAGAATGCGGCTAAACGTTCAACATCTTTGCTTCTCAATAAGAAATAAGTGGATACAGCAAGTACGTAAAAATACAAAGTTGGTCCGGCAGAGAATTCACCGGTAAGCGATTGAAATATTTTCTGAACATAAACGATTATTGCAAGCAGCAGATCGAACGAACGAGCATTAATTTCTGTGATGTATGCCGGCATCCCTAGAAAAATGTAGGGATTCCAAAGCGGCATAGTACCATTTTCGCGAGCATAAGCGAGATAATTCTCCATCGATTTGGAAGAAGTGATATCACCAGAAACGAACGTCTGTACACCAAGAAATACATCGCCAAAAAAGACATAAAGCAAAAGGAATGGAATCAGGAGAAAAACCAAATCCTGATATTTTTCCGGGATGAATTGAGTGATCGAAAATTGTGTGAAGAAATTTTCTTTCTGTTTTTTTGCGGGACTCTTTTTTGCTTGTTTGACCATAAATTAAAACTCCAAAAATGAACTGATACAAAATAGACTGCTCAACATTTTCAAAATAAAGAAAGGAGAGAAGATTTGCTATTGAGGTGATTAATCTTTCTGGTAAAGGAAATCAAAAAGAGTACTTTATTCATTTTCACTTTTTGATGATCTTTAATTGGCTTTAAGAATGTTCTTCATTCTTTCTTGAATTAACTTGTCAACCTCCGCAACAAAAATTTTTATCTTTTCAAAATATTCTATTACTTCTGTTTTGGTTACGGTAACAAAATCACCATAATCAACCGACGTTCGTTTCATAAATGCTTTGTTTAACACTTCGCCAATTTCAATACTGATCAAATTATTACGGATGTAATTCCTATTGAAATATCCGATTAATTGTTTATGCTTAGAAGTGGAAAAATCCTCGAAGAGCAAAAGTGCGCTGACTATATAAAAACCGGCGTAATAAATTCTATTCATTGCCAGTAATAAAAGGTTATTCCCAATTAGAATTTCTATATCTTTCAATGTCTCAAATGCTTTATCCCTTCTATACTTAATCAGATCAATTTTCTCCGAGATTTTCATAAAGCTATACCTAAAGTGATAGCATTATTCAAGTATGGTGTGTAACTATACTTTGAGAATTTGTCTGAAGAATAAATATGAGCATCGAATAAAATATTATTTTCAATACCATATCGAATAATTTCGCTGTCAATCTTATCCTCAATCCGCCAATCGACTTCTTCTTTAGTAATTATTAATATGTCAAAATCTGTGTCAACTCGATTTGATGTGACCCTTGATCCATAGCAATAAATTTTCTCAATTATATTATTAAATTTCTCATTCAATAATTTCTTTAATGTTATTATATGTTCTTTGTCTTTTTTGCTGATTGAATTCATTTCTTGCTCGGTTTTTCTTTACAATAAAATAACTCAAAAATTAAATACTATCAAATGAACTATCTCCTCAAAACTAATCCAACTTCGACACTTAAAAAAATTTTCGTGGAATTTTTCACATAAAAATTTGAAAAACAGAGCGTAAACCTGTCTGCCTGCGTTTCATGGACAGGCAGGTAAAACTTTTTTCTCAAAACCCCGTGCCTGCACGCCCGCCTGCCTCTTCGGATTCTCTGAGGCGGGCAGGCCGAAGTACCTACCACAATTCAAGTATTAGAGGGCGTTTCGGCACGCAGGCGTGTAGTGAAGACCTACCCTTTTGTAGTGTCCCGATTTTATCGGGATGAGGTTACTCCTCATTTTTCGCCCCTAACTTTATCAGACCTCCACCTGTGTTCAGTTAATTTTGTGGGTAAAGATCAGGCCTCAGGCAGGTAGACAGGTAAGTGTCGAACTTGGGCTGAGAAAAAACAATTACTGGATCAATGAACCCAAAACCCGAGAAAGTTTTTCTGTTATCTTCTCTCTCGTATACTGATAGCACTCTTATCTCCCTAATTAAATCAATACGATTCCCGTCAATAAATTCTTGAATTGGAAAAACTTCTTGAATTAAACACCTCAATTGGGATTCGAGCCATTCTATTCATTTTTCTGACTAATCAATATATCGAGTCCCGAAAACCAATTGCATCAACAAAAATTGTTTCCTTCTCTTTATCAGGAAAGAAAATGATTCTAAGCTTTCCAGCTCTCATTCTAAAATAGCCCTCAAACTCTCCCTTCATCGGTTTAATGTCTTCGCTCAGAATAGAATAATTTTCCAAAGATTTGCGTTTTACTTCTAAGTTGCGAACGAAATGGCTCATTTAGCTCGGAAAAAAAATTTTGAGCTTGTTTCGAAAGTTTAACTTCCCACATTAAACATTATTTAAACTGATATATTCATCATCTATCGGATCTGGTTTATTAGAACGAATGAATTTAGCTTTTTCAATCGCTTCAATTTCCTCTTTAGATAAATCTAATCCCAAACTTTCGATTAAATCTTGGTATTCATTATAAGGAAGAACTACAGAGATTGGCTTACCCTCGCTATCGATTATGAAGTTTGCGTGTAAATTCATTTTAATACCATATATTTTAGTCAAAATTTAATAAATTCAATCTATAAAATCATCGACATTCGAAATAGATCGATTTTATTTTATCAGTAGTAACTTCTTTTCAAACTTATAAAGAAAAAAGTGAGAGCTGGTTTACCTCTCTTCATTCATCCATTCAGGTAAAGGTTCTCCGGTAACTTCATGATAAAGGGTTTCGGGCGCAATATCCAGATCATCAGGCCATGATAAAACTCCCAGTTCTTTGTTAATATAAACTTCTTTGAAGTATTCTAGATCATTGAATCGATTAAAAATTCCACCATAATTTTTATATTTTTCCAGGTTTGCGATTCCTCTCTTTCCGTCACTAAATATTACTTCAAGTTTATAACCTTCGAGATATTTAACTGATACAACATTATAATACATAATAACACCTAATGTAACGGTTCAATCTTTTTAAGGGAATTACCTAATCTTGCGGCATTCCAATTATTCTTCAACTCCTCCTTATGGAGACTCGCCCACTCAATAACCAGTGCCAGGGCTTTTGGAGGCAAGTTCCCTTCGGCAATTGCAAAATCCTCGATTTTGATTGACGCTTTATATTCCCCATACTGAGCATGAAAATGGGGTGGGTTATGCTCACTGAAGAACATAGAGATAATTATTCCATAAAATCTACTTATTTCAGGCATAACTCAATTATAATTTATATAATCTTACAAATCTTAACTTAATTAGTCAATAACCTGAGGAAAAACAATTACAGGATCAATGAACCCAAAATCCGAGAAAGTTTTTCCGTTATCTTCTCCCTCGTAAACTTATGACTCGCTTCTGAATAATACTTTTCAATCTTTCCATCTTTAAAATCTTTAAATCTTTCAATTATGTAACCTTTCATTTCATCCTTTTTCACATAATTAAACGCTTCGCCTTGCTCGACTTGTCTTATCAATTCACCTGCTTCACCCTCTTCGGGACCGATTACCATTATTTGATTTCCGGTTGCAATATACTCGAAAATTTTTCCTGGTAAAATCTCATTACTTGTTTTTACCTTATTGACAATCATTATTAATAAATGTGAATTAAAAACAATCTCAATTGCCTTGCTGTGACTAACGTAACCAAAATCTTTGAAGTTCTGGTAAAATGGTCTATCACTGATATTCGAACGAATTTCCTCATCCATCACGCCGGCAAACCAAAATTCAAATTTTTGTTTGAAATCAGAATTTTCAGTCACCAACTCATCAAACACTTGCCATAACATTTCCGGGTTTCGAGTGATGGGCATGTTTCCTGTGTAAGTGATTACAAATTTATTCGTTTCAATTTTTGGGATGTTCAAAAAATCATCTGGATCAAATCCATTAGTAATTACTTCAAATGAATTTTTTATTCCTTTTGATTTTAAAATTTTCAAATATCCTCCA
>JAHJVF010000486.1 GCA_018828505.1 Bacteroidota bacterium
CGTGTACTGGTTTGATATTCGCTTCAACTCTTTACGTTCGTTCTCGGAGAGAACGATTGGGAATGGACTTTTTTTCGGCATACTTAACTCCAACCCGCCAAAACATAGCTATCTTGTGGCAGGTTGGTAGAAATATAGTATGTCGAAATATATCTAATAATAAGGTTGAATACAATATTTAATACGTCGTCGTATTTATGAATTCATGTACTTAGTCTCCGCCTTTGACCTTAATATGCAACTCTTTCAACTGCTCTTCGCTGGCAGCAGAGGGCGATCCATCCATCAATGAAAGTCCGCTTGAAGTTTTTGGAAATGCGATAACTTCGCGAATCGAGCTTTCTCCGGCAAACAGCATTACCATTCTATCAAATCCGAAAGCAATTCCTCCATGCGGTGGAGCGCCATATTTAAATGCGTTCATCAAGAATCCGAATTTCTCTTCCGCCTCTTCTTTAGAAAGCCCTAAAGCTGTGAACATTTTTGACTGTAATTCCGGCGAGAATATCCTAATGCTTCCCCCTGCGATTTCGTTTCCGTTCATTACAAGATCGTAAGCTTTTGCGTGAACTTTTTGCGGCTCCGTTTCCATTAATTCAATGTCTGAATCTTTTGGTGAGGTGAATGGATGGTGCATTGCGACTAAACGTTTATCTGCTTCGCTGTATTCGAAGAGAGGAAAATCTGTAATCCAAAGCAATTTTGGTTCGGAATTATTTTTTAGTAGTTCCATTCTTCTTGCCATTTCAAGACGAAGGTTGCCCATAATTGTCAGCGCTTTTTTCCATTCACCGGAAATAAGAAGTAATAGGTCTCCTGGTTTTGCATTTAGAGCTTTTGTGATACTCTGTTTTTCTTCGTCGGAGAGAAACTTCATCGTTGGCGAATCGAGTCCGTTATCTGTTACGCGAATCCAGATCAATCCACCGGCGCCAAGCTTTTTAACGTAATCGGTTAATACATCAAGCTGATTGCGTGTATAATTCCCACATCCGACAGCATTCAACCCGGAAACAGTTCCGCCTTTATTAATTGTATCGCTGAAAACTTTAAACCCGCTGGTTTTTAATAATTCATTTAGACTTGTCATTTTTAGTTCGAAACGCAGGTCAGGCTTATCGCTTCCGTAAGTTTCCATTGCCTCTTTGTAGCTTAATCGCAGAAATGGAGTTTGAAGATTGAAATTGGAGGTTTGAAGAAATAATTCTTTCATCAAACCTTCCATCATTTCAAAAACATTTTCTTCATCGACAAAAGACATTTCAACATCGATCTGTGTGAACTCATATTGTCTGTCTGCACGAAGGTCTTCATCCCGGAAACACTTCACGATTTGAAAATATCTATCAAATCCCGAAACCATTAAAAGTTGTTTATAGGTCTGGGGAGATTGCGGCAGAGCATAGAAATGTCCTTTGTGTATTCTGCTCGGGACAAGAAAATCTCTTGCTCCTTCAGGCGTTGATTTCATTAAGAATGGAGTTTCAATCTCAACAAAACTATTTTTATCAAAGTAGTTTCTAACGATTTGATACATCTTATGTCTTAAGAGAAGATTTTTCTGCATCGGTTTTCGGCGTAAATCTAAGTAACGATATTTTAAACGCAAATCTTCATTAGCATCAAGTTCATCCTGAATCTGAAACGGCGGGGTAATTGCTTTATTGAGAATTGTAATTTCATCTATCATCACATCGATTAATCCGGTTTCAAGTTCAGGATTTTCAGTTCCCTCAGGGCGTTTTCGTACCGTTCCGGTAACTGAAAGCACCCATTCAGACCGAACGTCTTTTGCATTGTTATGAGCAGTTTCGTTGTAATGTGGTTCAAAAACTATTTGAGTGATTCCGTATCGATCGCGCAGGTCAATAAAGATTACACCGCCAAGATCGCGGCGGACATCTACCCAGCCATTCAAAGTAATTTTTTCACCGATGTTCTTTTCTCTCAACTCGCCGCAAGTATGCGTTCTCTTAATATAGTTCATGTATCTTTCTGTACTTTCAATATATATAAATTGGATTTTAAGCTAAAAAAAAGGGAGGGCTTAAGCAAGGATATGAAAAAAACAAAGCTATCTGCTAAGAACTCTTCGTTTCATGAATTCTCTGACCTCTCGTTGTGTCATAACCGAAACGATAATCTTTCACCAATCCCTCTCCCATTGTTGTGATACCAATATTATCGCCGATAAATCGTGCATCGAATATACCCGTTGGCGGCGGTGGTTGTTCGGTCTCACCTAGCGAAACATAGATTCCATCTGTTGCGGTTGGATGTAACCCAAATCGAAGCTCTTTCGAGGCCGTACCACCTGTAACGTTTAAGGGGATATCTACTACCGGAGTTACTTGTACTGATGCAAATTCTGTAAATAATTTTACATAACTATCACGATATTATACCAAAGTAAGGATTTTATTTTGGTAACTATCCCGCCTGCCTCTTCGCTATCGACATGGCGGGCAGGTAGAACTCATCCCCCTACCCCTTCTCTTACAAAGAGAAGGGGCGATTTCGCTCGATTTTCAAAGTCCCTCTCTTTTTAAGAGAGGGATTTAGGGTGAGTTACTGA
>JAHJVF010000487.1 GCA_018828505.1 Bacteroidota bacterium
CTGCCTTTTTCAAACTGTAGTTTTTAGTCAAATCTTAGCTTGGGAAACAAATGGTCTTGCGGGGAATGAAGCTACAGTAAATTCAACTACGACCAATGTGAATCTAAATACTTCAACATTATCCCGCGGGGGAGGGATTAATCCAAGCGCACTCAGTAATGCTTTTTCTTCAACCAGCTTTTCGGGAACAACACTAGCAAACGCATTATCATCAAATCAATTTCTTCAATTCACCGTTAGTGCCAGTGCTGGTTATAAAGTATCTCTCAGCACGTTGGATGCGAATTTTAGACGCTCAACAACCGGACCAAATAAATTTCAATGGCAGTATAGTTTGGATGGATTTTTGCCTTACGGCAACGCGATACATTCTGAGTGTTTTATCCAATGAAGGATAGCTTAACCAGTGAAAAATAATAATCTTTAATTAAAGAGTTGTTATATGGGACGAATATATAAGTGGTTAACAATAATATTTATTCTACTACATTTTTCTTCTCCTGTTTGGGCGCAGCTTGTTACAATAGTTAATTATGATTTTAATACTGGAGAGTCATACGGAACTCTTAACCCCTCTTTGGCATCAAATGTAACTTCAACCGCTTCATCGACAGAAAACTGGCAAACTTATGCCGGTATTGCTAGCGGCGCTTCGGCATTTACTGCTAATTCTACAGCTGGGAATGCACTTGGTATGACAAATTCAAATGGAACAAACACTAAATATTTTCAATTTCAACTCGATGGTTCTGCTCTATCGGATTATATAGGATATAAGCTTTATCTACAAGCACGGAGAAGTTCAACCGGTGCACAGACCATTACGTTGGCGTATAGCACTGATGGTAGCTCATATTCAAATTTTGGGACGACTATGAGTCCGGGTAATGATGTTTTCATCGAGCAAGTATTTGATTTGACTTCAATTACTACTCTCGATAATAAATCTAATGTTTATTTCCGGTTGATGGCAAGTGGCGCCAGTGGGACTGGAACTCTTCGAATTGATAATTTTCAAGTTGGAGCAACTAATTTGCCGGCTGGAACTCCTTCTATTACAGTCGGGTCACTAAGTAGTTTCGGTAATGTGGTTATTAATACAACATCAGCGCAGTTGTCATACACAATATCTGGTTCAAACCTAAATCCTGCTTCAGGAAATATTACAGTTACTCCTCCAACCGGATTTGAGATCTCTTTGACAA
The DNA here is from genome assembly GCA_018828505.1 of Bacteroidota bacterium. Classification (GTDB taxonomy): domain Bacteria; phylum Bacteroidota; class Ignavibacteria; order Ch128b; family Ch128b; genus JAHJVF01. Next base: position 1,206 of record JAHJVF010000487.1, read on the forward strand.
ATGGTTCAGGGTATAGCAGCACATCAATCGATATTGCATATAATGGGAGTGCCTTAGCAAGTACCACTGTTTATGTAGTTTTCAAACCAACTCTTGCACAAGCTTACAGCGGGAACATTACTAATGCCGGTGGAGGAGCTACAACAAAGAATGTTGCTGTTAACGGTACGGGAGTTAATCCAACAGTAATTTATCGAAGCGCTGCTACAGGCAACTGGGATAATATTGGGAGTTGGGAATCCTCAATCAATAATGGTACAACTTGGTCAGCTGCAAGTGCTGTGCCTTCATCATCAGATGAATCTATTTCTATTCGAAGCGGCCATATAATTACTGTAACATCACCTGTGACAACCGATCAGCTTATAATCGATGCAAACGGACAAATTACGATCGCCTCTGGACAGACTTTAACGATTGCCAATGGTACTGGAACGGATCTGGCAATAAATGGTACTCTGCTAAACTCAGGAACGTTAACAATAAATTCTTCTGTCGCTTGGGAAGTTAATGCAGGCGGCAATTACATCCATAATACATCAAGTTCAGTAGCAACTTTATTAGATAAAAATCCTTCGCTTAACGCAGCGAGTAATTGGATATATAGAGGTGCAAGCGGTTCAGCCCCTGCCTTAAGCATTGCGAATAGAACTTATGGCAATCTTAAGATCGAAAGTACTTCAGGCTCCATGAGTATCTCTTCAACAACGGGGATCAATCCACTTACGATAAATGGTAATTTTACAATTGGTGCGGCTGGTGCCGGAACTGTATCATATACAACAAGCGGTTTTACCGGGGCGATTAATATCTCTGGTAATCTCGAAATTGGTTCTAATTCCATCTTAACAGTCGGTACAAGCACTATCTCTATTGGAGGTAATTGGATCAATAATGGTACTTTTAACTTTGGTTTATCAACCGTTTTGTTCAATGGCAGTTCGGGGCAGCAAATCTCAGGAGCCAATGCAAGTAATTTTTATAGATTAACTCTCAACAACGTTAATGGTTTGCAGCTAAACAAAGATGCCGTGATCAATGATGTACTGACGCTTACCAACGGATCGTTCTCGATCGGTTCAAATACTTTGACCCTAAATGGAACGATAACTAAAACCAATGGTAGTCTCACTGGTGGAATCAGTTCGAATCTTATTGTTAGTGGTAGTACTGATCAATTAAATCTACCCGAAGTTAACTTGAATAATTTGCAATTGAACCGGCTTAATGGGATTGCACTTGGTGGAAATCTCACGATAAATGGATTACTTACATTAACAAGTGGTGTTCTTTCAATCGGAGGAAATACACTTACACTCAACGGGGCACTCTCAATGATAAGCGGAGGGATGTCCGGTGGAATTACATCGAATATTGTTATTGGTGGAACAGGTGGACAAATCACTATCCCTGCACTTTCGGTAAATGATTTTACTTTGAACAGATCAAATGGAGTAATCTTGGGGGGTGATTTAAGTGTGAATGGTAATCTGCAATTTACGGCTGGTATATTGAATACTCAGAATAACAGTGTATTACTCGGTGCATCTGCATCAATATCAGGTGAAACTTCAAGCAGAAACGTAATTGGATCAATAATTACCACTCGAAACGTTGGTACTAGTTCATCAACATTTGGTAACATTGGTGTTGAGATAAATGCCGGAGGCGATGATTTAGGAAATGTCTCGGTAACAAGAATTTCGGGTACAGCGGTATCAGTAAATTCAAGCCAGGGAATAAAAAGGAAGTGGATAATCTCTTCAGCTAATCCTCCAACAAATGGTCGCAATCTTAGCTTAATATGGTTATCGAATGATGATAATGGAAAAAATTTAGCGAGCATGCAGGTATGGAAGAGCAGCGATGGTGTTAACTGGGTTTCAGTTGGTCCATTTCAGGATGTATCGGCAACAAGAAAAATAACATTAGGTGTAACAGCATTTTCGGATTTCACCGCATCCGATAATTTAAATCCTCTTGCGTCACCCTCTGCACCGACTAATTTAGCTGCAACTCCTTTAAGTGTGAGTGAGATAAATTTAAGTTGGACTGATAACTCCACAATCGAAACAGGATTTAAGATAGAAAGGAAATTAGGGGCGGTGGGTGTTTATGCCGAGATCGCGGTTGTTGGTGCGAATGTTACTAATTATACAGATGTCGGATTAAACGATAACACTCAATGTTATTATCGAGTCCGTTCCTATAATTCTGCAGGGAACAGTAATTATTCTAATGAATCCAACGCAACAACTTTTCTTGCAGTTCCGCAAACGCCGAGTAATTTAACTGCAACAAGTTCAAGCACAAGTTCGATCAATTTGAGTTGGTCTGATAATTCAACAAACGAAGAAGGTTTCAAAATCGAGCGAAAGTTAGGAGCTGCCGGAAGTTATGTCGAAATAGGAGTAGTGGGTGAAAATGTTACAAATTATCTTGATACCGGGCTGGAAGATTTCACCGAGTATTACTACCGGATAAGATCGTACAATTCAGCCGGAGTTAGTGGTTACTCAAATGAAGCATGGGCAAGAACACAATTAGCTATACCACAAACACCTACTAATTTTTTAGCAACTGCATTAAGCACAAGTGAGATCAATTTAAGTTGGGATGACAATTCTACAAGAGAGACCGGATTTAGTCTTGAAAGAAAATCGGAATTTGAAAGTAATTATATTGAGATTTTCGAAACAAGTGCGAATGTTGCAAACTATGTCAATAGCGGACTCGAAGATTCTACTTCATACTCATATCGGGTGAGATCATTTAATTCAGCAGGTTATAGTAGCTATTCAAATGAATCAATTGCAGTTACATTTTTAGCAATACCTCCGGCACCGACTAATTTATTACTAAGCGTTATGAGTGTAAGTGAGATAAGATTAACTTGGGCTGATAATTCGAATAAGGAATCCGGTTTTAAAATCGAAAGAAAGGAAGGGCTTACTGGTCTCTATAGTCAAATCGCAATAGTGGGACGAGATGAAACAACTTATCTTGATATTAATCTAGAAGATGATACGGAATATTATTATCGAGTAAGGGCTTACAATTTAGCGGGTGCAAGTAATTATTCTAATGAGTCATGGGGGAAGACGTTATTAGCGCCACCATTGGCTCCAGATAATTTGACCGCAACTACCTTAAGTGCAAGTGAAATTCATTTGATGTGGGTAGATAATTCAGCTAAAGAACAGGGTTTTAAGATAGAAAGGAAAACTGGTGTTGAGAGTGCTTTTATTGAAATAGCTGCTGTAGGTAATAACGTAACTAATTTTATCGATACTGGATTAAATGACAATACACAATATCATTACAGAGTTAAAGCATATAATTCAGCAGGTGAGAGTGATTATTCTATCGAAGCAAATGCAATTACATTATTGGCCGTCCCCTTACCTCCTACTGATTTGATTGCAACTACGATGAGTGTAAGTGAAATTTCTCTTGTGTGGAGAGATAATTCCTGGAATGAAGCGGGCTTTAAGATTGAGAGAAAGAAAGGGTCACAAGATAGTTTCAACGAAATCGCAATTGTAAGCGCAAATGTTACACATTATATCGATACAGGACTTGAAGATCATACAGAATATTTTTATCGTGTTAAGTCTTATAATGCTGCCGGAGAGAGTGGGTATTCAAACGAATCAAGCAGTAAAACGTTCATAATAATTCCGGCAGCTCCAGGAAACTTAACTGCAGATTCAGTCGGTGTTAATGCAGTTTTATTAAGATGGACTAACACTTCCGCAAGCACTATTGGCTATAGGATCGAGAGGAGGTTTGGTGCGTCAGGAAATTTTTATGAAATAGGGGTCTTGCGGGAGAATAGAACTTATTTTTTAGATAGTGGGCTTGCAGAGGACACTGAGTACCATTATCGTGTTAGGGCTTTTAATCTGAAAACAATTGGTGATTATTCAAATATATTGAGTGTCAGAACTTTAATGACCATACCTAATACGCCCGACTCGCTAGTAGCACAAGCACTTAATACAAGTGAAATCCATTTAATTTGGAAAGATAACTCTTCAAATGAAGCAGGATTCAAGATAGAAAGAAAACGAGGAAGCACCGGAACGTACAACCACATTTCCAGTATGATTGAAAACCAAACGAGTTTCATTGATAAAGGATTGGAAGATGATACTGAATATTTTTATCGAGTGAAGTCTTTTAACTTGGGAGGAGAAAGCGAATACTCGAATGTTTCAAGTGCTAAAACTTATTTAGCAATTCCGAATCCTCCAAAATTTTTGAATGCTACTGCAAAAAGTCAAACCGAGATAGAATTAAACTGGATCGACAATTCAGCTAAAGAGACTGGTTTCAAGATTGAAAGAAAACTCGGATCTGATAGTTCTTATTTCGTGATAGATTCAACGAATAGGAATGTGACAAGTTATTTAGACGAATCACTCGAAGATAGTACCGAGTATTTTTACCGAATTAAGTCATTTAACTCAGCGGGTGAAAGTGAATATTCCAATGAATCGAGTGCCTGGACGTTTCTAGCATCGCCAGAACCCCCAAGTGAACTAAAAGCTTGGAGTATTAGTGCCAGTGCAATTGATTTATATTGGCAGGATAATTCAATGAAGGAGGATGGGTTTAAGGTAGAAAGAAGCCAAGGAACAAAAGATAATTATGAGGAAATTTTTACTCTGGCAGAGAATGAATGTAGTTACGTAGATGAAGGATTATTAGATAACACGGAGTATTTCTATCGAGTTCGATCATTCAATACAGCCGGCGTTAGCACATATTCTAATGAAACAGGAACCCGGACAAAGTTGATTCCTCCTTCAACACCAATGGATTTAATAGCGGTAATGCTCTCATCTTCTATTATTAAATTGGAATGGCAGGATAGTTCAAG
>JAHJVF010000488.1 GCA_018828505.1 Bacteroidota bacterium
CGTAAACCGTTATACAAAATTTCGGGAAGAGCATGCAAGTCCAACCCCGAAAAATAAATTTTCAAAAATGCCTTAACCACACAACAAAAATTAAAGAGAATAAAGTAAAGCTGTAGATACATACGATTAACACGGACGATAGAAGCCGTTGGTGATAACATCGGGCTGCCGACAATGGCGGTGCCATTGCGAAAAAACCTTTACTGACAGATGTATTAGAGGTTCTTCTCTTTTATCTTGTCGTCTATTTTATTTCAGCGGCTCAATGACATGACTTTTTCAGATTGTGTTATAGTATTGTGATTTAACTTTTTGTTACGCCCACGGTCTGGTTGTTCTTTTTAACTCCTACTAAATACTGACTACTGCCTACTTACTTCTAATTCCCCAACCGCCTTCATAACCATCTCAACATTCAATTCTTTAATACATTTGAATTGAAGGTCGTCACGTGTACATGTGATTGGTTTCTAAGATCAGTGCAAGGTGTAAATACTTTTATAACATTTCGATAGGGATCGTTCTTTGTCTTACTTGCAGACTGGTTTTTGCGTTCATAAAAAATCCCTTGTTCCCATTGTGGGAACTTCGTATATTTGCCCGTGCGAGTTATATCAATAAAAAAATTGAAAGACTTTTGGCAGAAGCACAAAGAGGCTGAACAACCTTTGAAAGCATGGTATGCAGAGGCTAAAAAATCTGCGTGGCTGAAACCCGCTGATATTTCCCGACATTATAGATCAGCGAGTATAATTAAAAACAATAGAGTTGCTTTTAATATTAAAGGGAATTCATACAGATTAATTGTTGCTATTAATTACGATCATCAAATTGTATATATAAGATTTATCGGCACACACAAAGAATACAATAAAATAATTGCAGAGGAAATTTAAATGACCATTAAACCAATAAAAAACAAAAAGGATCACGAAGCGGCTCTTAAGAAAATAGAGACGATCTTTGATGCAAAACCAAACACCCCGGATAGCGATCTGCTGGATATTCTTGTAGCTTTAGTTGAAGCATACGAACAAAAACACTTCAATATTGCATCGCCGAACCCAATCGAAGCGATCAAATTTAGAATGGAGCAGTTGGGCATAAAACAATCGGATCTTGCAGAAGCAATGGGCGGAAGGAACAGAGTGTCGGAGATATTGAACGGTAAAAGAGAATTAACTGCTAAGATGATGAGAGAGCTTCATAAAAAATTCAACGTACCCGCAGAATCTCTACTTGCTTAAAAACCCTCATTTAAAAAGCCCGACTTTTCTGCCAGTGATGAAGAGATTCAAAAAGTTGGGCTTCTTAAAAAATTAACCCTTCAACATAATCTAAAACCACTTCAACACTCAAATCTTTAATGCACTTGAATTGCAGATCGGTTCGTGTACATGTTAATGGTTTCGGGGAGTAATAAAAACAGGGCTGGCAATCTAAGTTGGTTTTTACAATTACATGCTCCGTCTTCCATGGGTGAACATAGTTTGTATTCGTGGGCCCAAACAATGCAACTACTTTCAATCCAAGTGCCGATGCTATGTGCATTAAAGCAGAATCGTTTGTGATGAAGAGATCGCATCGCTTCATTACTGACGCAGTTTCGATAAGAGTATTTGTCTTAACTTCAATTGCTGAATGGTTCATCAGGGAATTGATGTGCGAGTTCAATTCATACTCATCCGGCCCGCCGAAAAGAAGTATTTCAGCGTTAAATTTTTCTTTTAACAATAAGCCAAGTCTTGCGAATTTTTCCGGTTCCCATCTGCGTTTGATGTGGTTCTTCAGCGTTGCACAGCCGGCGTGAAAACCTATCAGTAGTTGGTGGTTTGTGGTTTTTTGTTTGTGGTTTTTAGTTTTTAGTTTAGAGTTTAGAGTTGTGAGTAAAAAATTTTCTGCGAATTGGTCGTGAGATGGATTGAGGAATATTTCCATTCTTTCTTCTTTAATAGTTGGGAGATTTAAGAATTTTTTAACGAGAGCAAGATTTTCCTGAACATTGTGGAGTGAGTCGTTTTCAATTATTGTCTGATTGTTCAGAAATCCGAGATTAGAAATATCGCTTCGAAGGTATCGGACTGCATATCTTTTTTTCGCTCCGATAAGGAATGAGATTATGTTATACTCTTTTCTGTTTGCGGGATAGACGTTGAATGTTACGTCATATTTTCTTCTTAGCTTTAAAACGAAAAAGAGGGATTTCAAAAATCCCTCTTTCATAAAATTAAAATGAATTACCTCGTTAACCTTCGGATTTAATTCACCTGCCACAGAATAGCCCGCCTCGGCGGGTCGTGGCAGGTAAATCTCTTTTACTCCTTTTATCATGCAGAGTAAATCTATTTCTGCATCGGGAAGATTTTTCCTCAAAACAGAAAGTGCGGGCGAAAACATCAAAGCATCGCCAATTCCCGAAAGAGTTATGACAAGGATTTTCAATTCGCATCAATTTATTTAGTTGTATCGCTATCCTGAGATTGATCTGTCATCTTTCCTCTGATCCTGTTCATCTCTTCGTTGATAGTCGGGTCGCCAGGGGCATAAGCTTGCAGACGGCTTAATAAATCCAATGCTTTTTGATATTCATCACGTGATTTAAGAAGTTCACCGTTTGATTTTTCATAATCTCCGCGTGCATCATATATTTCGAGAAGAATTCTATACGGATTGTAGTAGCTTCCTATATCGCTCGGATTTGCATCAAGAGAAGCCAGTGCCTGCCTTTCAACGTCTCTGCTGACTTCAATGAATTTGTCAGTTCTGCCGGCTTGTTTGTAAAGCGAACCGATATCGGAGAGGACTCTATAATCGATCGGAACAAAACTTCTTGGAATTACTTCTTCCATTTTATCCAGCACGCTTACAGCTTTTGCATGATCGTTAGCATCGTAAATATGATAGACAGCTAAACGTAAAAATGAATTCCTGTAATTCATCATCATTCGCCTCTGGTTTTCATCAAGATATATTTTTCCTTCACGTAATCCTCTGAACTTAAACCCGGGCTGATAAGCATTGTTGTACTCTTCCGGTTCGTTAAACAGAGAGGCGTTCATAACATCGATATTTATATTTTCAAATCTTCCTTTCTGCTTTACTGGAGTGATTAAATAAGTTAATCCCTGCATTGACGAAAAGTCATCAAGCCCGATCTTTGAATCGTCAGAACAAGTTACTGCAAAATGAATCGGTCGTGTCCAGCCGTTTTTAGCATTGGTTTCAATAATATTTCTAACAACAATATCTTGAATTCGAATTGCTTTGATATCACCTGATTCAATTGTATGACGCATTAAGAAAGAAAGCTTTCCGGTTCGAAGCACGGCGGTATCTGTTACGCCGAACTTTTCAGCAACTTCCTTTGAAACAGGTATAGAAATATTTTGCGGATTAAATTGTATCGGCTGCAAACGGAAGATTTGGTCATCAGATAAAGATATCGGAACTTTTTCTGCACCATAAGGCATTTCATTTTTTGCCTGCTTAACGTACCAATCTGTGTTTGCGAGACTTAAATTCACAATTCTAATATCTCTTCGTACTCCTTCAACGTCTTGCAGATACCAAAGCGGGAATGTGTCGTTATCTCCATTTGTAAAGAGAATGGCATTCGACTCACAGCTCTGTAAAATATTGTATGAAAAATCCCATGGTATCCAATTATCAGAACGATCGTGATCATCCCAATTTTGAACTGCCATGTTGAGAGGCACTACAACCAAAGCAATTCCAACAATTCCAAATGCGGCGATCTTTGATAAATTTTCTGATTTAAGTTTTTCCTTAGCTAATTCGATCAAACCTGAAACAGCAATTCCGATCCAGACTGCATAAATGAA
>JAHJVF010000489.1 GCA_018828505.1 Bacteroidota bacterium
GTCAAATGCTGTAAAGAATTTCCTACCTCAATCTGGTGTGCCTTATGCGCTTGATCAAAGCTATATCAATCCGGTTTCAACCCCTGCTGGACAATTTGCTGGTCACATTTTAGCATTAGCTTTAAATATCGTTTACAACGATGCCGGATTACTTGGTCATTCAAGCACTACAAAACTTGGGAACCTTGTTGTCGGCAGCGGTCCATTAAAAGATTTCAAAGTATATGAAGTCCTTAACATAGTTAATAAAGCTCTTGGCGGGACAGTAAGTCCGTTTGACATGGGTACATTAAATAATGTTGTTAAGAAAATTAATGAAAACTTTGATAATTGTAATCTCGGTTTCTTAATATGCCCGCCAGTACCGGATAGCTGCGGCGGTGGCTTTGATGCTGGCGTTGAATCAAATTCAAACTTAGCTGATTTCTTACTCAGAAGATTAACTAAGATAGAATATGGACAAACCACAAAGATGCTCCGTAATCCAAAGATTGCCTTCACAGCAAGCTATGGATTAAACGAGCTATTTCCGAGGGTCGGACCTTTAGGTTCAAGTCCAAAAGAAACCACTCCGTTCGATATTCTTGGGATCTCAAATGCAACTTCTGCTTCTGCTGTTGATTACAATATAAACATGGCAAAAGGTGATGTTCGTGTTGCAAGTATTTTTGCAACTACAACCAATCCGCCTTATGTCTATGAACATACAAAATCTATCTGCGATAGATTGATCGATGCTGAATTGCAGCACTTATCTCATATTGAAATCAATGGTAAATACTACTTTGCCTCCTTACTTTACAAGCAAGCCGAAAATGTTACCGACTATACTGTAAACTTCACTGTTTATGAAAAAGGCAGAACATTTATCGTTGATTCCCGCTGGCTTATCGAAGATTATGATGTTCCATCTGGTGTTAGTAATGTATACAACTTCCAGGTTTGGGCAAGTAACTTCAATAGTACCATGTACTTAGTTATGAGTATTATAGATCAGTTTGCTTCACGAGGAACCGTTCAATACAAGAATGATATCTCATTGCCGCCAACATTGGTCTATGTACAAAAAGGTAAATACAGCCATACAGGAAATGTTGAACTCGTCATCCGCAATAATCAAGAAGTTGCAGATAACATAATCATATTAAGTAAATCGCGTGCAGTACAAGGAAGCGGAAAGATTGAAAACTCTCAATCATTCAGTGTACAACCGGGATTAAATACTATCTATCTGAAGACCGGAGTTATTTCAGATGCTAATCTGTATATCTCCTCTTCCAATGGATTCAGAGATGAAGTATTTGTAAGCGGTGGTGCATATACTTACTTGAACGGAAGCGCAACCAAAGTTGAGGAATTTGTAACAAATACATTCTCGACTGTTTCTGCTGCCGATCTGCCAAACGAATCGCTGATCCTTTCCGGTGGTGCTAAAGTAAAAGGCAAGTTGAGTGACTGGGTATCTATGTTCAGATCGCTTACTGCCAATACAGCACCCTACGACTTAAGCGATTACAATGCTCTTAAAGTTACTATGAGAGGATACGGTAAAGTATGGTTACGATTAGAGCAAGATGGTATCAGAGATTTCAATTTCCATGCAAAACAAATTGTACTCGATGGTTCAGAACAAAATCTGACTATTCCATTCAACGAATTCAAACAAGTTGGAAGCTCAACTGCTAAATTCGATCCTTCTCTTGTAAGAAAGATCTCCGTCTACATGGACAAAAAAGAGAACAGCTCTCTTACCAACTTTGAATTCGAGATCAAGAACATTGTATTCTTGAGCAAGAATGGTTCAGATAAGAGTAAAGGCGAATCAGTTCCGAAAGAATTCAAGCTCCAACAAAACTATCCGAACCCATTCAATCCAAGTACGTTGATCGAGTTCTCGGTTGCGAAGAGCGAACTTGTAACAATTAAAGTTTACAACGTTCTCGGAAAAGAAGTCGCAAACTTAGTCAATGGTATTAAAGAACCCGGAGTACATTCAGTCAGATTCGATGCGAATGGATTAAGCTCAGGTGTTTATCTTTATAAGATTCAAAGTGAATCTTATACAGCGACAAAGAAGATGATTTTACAGAAGTAATTCTGTAACGCACTCCCTTCCGCGCAAGGCATCCCGATTAGATCGGGATGCCTTTTTTTATATCATACCTAAATTTCTAAAACGAAATCCTATCTACCTGTCGGCCTGCCTGCCGCAGGCAGGTAGACAGGTAAAATTCTTAGGGTTTGTTATTTTTACTATCAATACGAAAAAATAATATCATCCCTTCGGGATTTTAGTTTTAATTCGCTAGTCAAATAACCCCGTAGGGGTGTAAGGATTATAGAAAATTGTGAAAAGAGAAGGTAAAACCCAGAAGGGGTGAAATTATTATCCACAATATTATGGGAATATTCTTCTCATCTAAAAGGTGATGTTTCTTTTTTAGGTTTCGTTTGTAATGATTTAAAAATGAACAACTTATAGTTTTTTTGTCCCTTTTCATTTTAGAAATTTAGGTCATGCATTTTCCATCAATTGTTTTGATAAGGTCAAATTCTCAAAAAGAGTCTCAATCTCATTTCGAAACAGAATACCGAATAAAACTCTTCGAAAACGTCAATTTTTTGCGTTTTTCCATACGGTATGAAGGTTGCGTTTATTCTCCAAAACATAAACGGAGAATGAAATTATGTCACATTTAAATACAAATTTTTTGAGGATTTTATTATTCCTCGCCCTATCATATTTGGGGATATCCCCTGCAATAGCACAGCAATCACAATCAAAAGATTTATGCGTAACTATTTCGGGGACACAAGTTAAAGTCGCTACCCTTCAATGGGTTATAAATCCAACCGATATCAAAGCGACTTTAACTGTTGAAAAAACATTGAATGATAACACATACGGAACGAACGCTATCGGCTGGAAAAGCGGTCACTCATTAGACAATTTATTAGGGAGTGATAAAGCTCGTTTCCTTTTTAAGGACGCGATGAATAACACCGTCCTTGAGTTCGATATGGATTATATGAGTAAAAGCAATAAGTTTACCTCAGGTTATGGAACTCTTGGACATACTGGTGGTGATGGTAGTCTAATTAGGGGTAACGGTGCAAATATCCTGAGCTATAATACCTCATTAAATCGCAATTTTAATCAATATAATTATGTACTGACTAATAATTCCCCTGCAACAAATACCAATTATGCACCAAATCCAACTTATCCAAATTGGATTTTTGATATTGTCTATGAAGTTACAATTAGTAAATCAGCTTTTGGTGGCGCCGGGGTTGGCTCGGTCTTAATTCCAGAGATGCATCATTCACCAAATAAGTTGGGGATTGACAAAAAAGTTACCACAGTAGAGTGCCGACCAACAACCAGTGAATGTGATCTAAAAAATTTCGTTACATATACACAGGGTGGATGGGGGTCTCCTGATAACAGCGTTCCGGGTAATATTAGAAAAACTTACTTCTCACAAGTATTTCCTTCCGGACTTGTAGTTGGCGGAACTAAGACCCTCAAGCTTACAAGTGCTTCAAAGGTAAGGGACTTTTTACCTCAAGGGGGTATAGCAGCGGCATTAGATAAAAACTATACCGATCCATCTACAACAAGTGCTGGTGTGTTCGCCGGACAAGTTGTTGCATTAAAATTAAACGTTGCCTTTAGCGATGCCGGCGTGTTGGGTGTAAACGGTGTAAAGCTTGGCGAATTGGTAGTTACTCAAGGGACTCTTGCCGGTAAAACAGTTTACGAAGTTTTGAATATCGCCAACGTTCTCCTTGGCGGCGGAACCTCATCTTACACAATTACTCAACTATATGAAGCAGCAACAAAGATCAATGAAAATTTTGATGACGGAAAAGTCAATAAAGGTTATTTAGACTGTCCACCTATAGTACAAAAAGCTTCAATCGGTGATTTTGTTTGGTATGATACAGATATGGACGGTATTCAAGATGCCGGAGAAGCTGGAATTCAAGGTGTCGTTGTAAAACTTTATGATTGCAACGATAATCTGAAAGGGACAACTACGACCGACGCAAGTGGAAAGTACTTATTCAGTAATTTAACTCCTGGTAGTTATTATGTTGAATTCACTCTTAAAGCCGGACATGTTTTCAGTCCAAAAGATAACAGCGCAACAACAGATGACAAAGATTCCGATGCAAATACAGTCACAGGTAAAACCGAGTGTACCGTTCTTAGCTCTGGCGAAAACGATATGACTTGGGATGCTGGTATGTTCATTCCGCCAGTTCCAAAAGCTTCTATAGGCGATAAGGTTTGGTTGGATGAGAATAAAAATGGAATCCAAGATTTTGGTGAAGTTGGTGTATCGGGAATCGTTGTTAAATTATTTAAATGCAACGACCAATTTGTAGCTCAAACAACTACTAACGGCAATGGCATTTATAAATTTGAAAATATTGAAAATGGACAATATTACGTCCAATTTGTTCTCAACAGTGATTATGTTTTTACACAGAAAGATCAAGGTTCAGATGATTCAAAAGATTCGGATGCTGATAGAACTACGGGAAAAACTATTTGTACAACCTTAGACCCGGGTGAAAACGATATGACTTGGGATGCCGGAATTTACTTAAAACCAGCTTCAATTGGTGATAAAGTTTGGTTAGATCAGAATAAAAACGGTGTCCAAGATAACGGTGAACCGGGGATAAAAGATATTACAGTTAGACTTTATGATTGTGATAATAACTTAAAAGCTTCATCAACGACCGATATTAACGGCATATATTCTTTTACCAACTTGAATCCAGGCAAATATTATGTTCAATTTGTTCTCCCAAGCGGAAAACAATTTACATTACAAAATCAAGGTAGTGATGATTCAAAAGATTCAGATGCGCACGAAATCACAGGCAAAACAGAATGTACAACGTTGATGCCTGGTGAAAATGATAATACCTGGGATGCAGGTATGTACAACCTTTCCGCATCGTTGGGTGATTATGTTTGGATAGATATGAATAAAAACGGAATTCAAGATAGCGATGAACAAGGTTTAGCGAATGTTACAGTAAAATTATTCAATGGGACTGGTTTAGTTGCTACAACTCAAACTAACCCAAGTGGTATTTATTCATTTACGAATCTTGAACCGGGTAGTTATTACCTTGAATTCGTTAAACCAAGCGGATTCGTATTCTCGCCTAAAGATCAGGGCAGTGATGACTCAAAAGATTCAGATGTTAATCCAAGCGATGGAAAGACCGGCACAATAACATTAGCTGCTGGCCAAAACGATATCACTTGGGATGCAGGACTTTATCCAAACAAGGCAATCACTCCAATTTTAGAGTGTGTTACGAAATCTACGGATCATACCTGGATCGCTTATTTTGGTTATAATAACGAAAACTCAATTCCAGTTAAGCTTCCTATAAGTAGAAATAAATTCTCTCCAGCCCCAGAAAACAGAGGGCAGGTAACTGAATTTCAAACAGGAAGAGTTGTCAAAGCTTTCAGTGTATCATTTGATGGCAGTAATATCGAGTGGCAGCTTACAGCTCTTGACGATGTTTTAAGAAAAGCTTCAGCATCAAGCAGTTCAAAAAGCTGTCAAGCATTTATCGGCGATAAAGTATGGAAAGACCTAAATCAAAACGGGGTACAAGATGCCTTAGAACCTGGTGTAGCAAATGTAACCGTTGAACTATATGATTGTGCTAATAATCTTAAAGGTACAACCATAACAAACGCAAGCGGTATTTACAAATTTGAATATTTAGAACCGGGTGATTACTCCGTAAAATTTATTTTGCCGAGCGGATATGCCTTCAGTATGAATGATCAAGGGAGTGATGATTCTAAAGATTCAGACGCAGACCCTTCAAGTGGAAAAACAATATGTACAACATTAAGCGAAGGTGAACAAGACTTTACTTGGGATGCCGGTATATATCAATTACCACCTCCGCCAACGACTTGTGCAATCGGTGATAGAGTATGGAAAGATATAAATAAAAATGGAATTCAAGACAATGGTGAACCGGGTGTACAAGGTGTTAAGGTTACATTACATAACTGCGACAATTCACTGGTTGCTCAAACTACTACAAACTCGAACGGATATTATTTATTCTTAAATCAACCTGCGTCTGTTTCCTACTATGTAAAGTTTGAGTTGCCTAATGGATATATGTTTACTACAAAAGATGCAGGTTCGAATGATGCATTAGATTCCGATGCCAACCCGGATGGCAAAACAGACTGCTTCACTCCTCTGCCAAATAGCGAGGATTTAACTCGAGATGCTGGAATATATGAAGTTCCGCCTCCGCCTGTTTGTGCAATTGGTGACAGAGTTTGGAACGATATTAATAAAAATGGTATCCAGGATGCCGGTGAAAATGGCGTCGCCGGAGTAACAGTAAAGCTCTATGATTGCAGCGATATTTTAATTGAAACAAAAGTAACTGATTCGAACGGCTACTATCTATTCCAAAATAAGCCTGCCGGTAGTTACTACATTAAATTTGAAAAACCAGCCGGATATTCTTTCAGCCCGAAAGATCAAGGCACAGGTCCGAACGCTGACGAATTAGATTCAGACGCTGATCCTTCAACCGGTAAAACAATTTGCTTCACTGTTAGTGCCGGACAAGATGACCTGAGCAGAGATGCTGGAATTTATCTAACTCCTCCGCCTCCAACTTGTGCTTTAGGCGATAAAGTTTGGAACGACAAAAATCGAAACGGTATTCAAGAAGGGAATGAATCCGGTGTCGGCAGTGTTACCGTGAAATTATTAGACAGCAACGGACAAGAAATCGGTTCAACGACTACAAGTTCAACTGGAAACTACCTTTTCAATGGTCTTCTTGCTGGTAGTTACAAATTACGCTTCGTTCTGCCAACTGGATTTCAGTTCAGTCCTAAAGATGTTCCTAGCTCGCATGACTTGAATGATTCGGACGCTGATCCTGTAACCGGACTTACAGATTTGATAACTTTAACTCCGCCAAATTGTGATAGTAATTCGACCAAGTGGGATGCTGGCATTCATTTAATTCCACCGCCGCCAACTTGTGCTATCGGTGATCGGGTATGGAACGACTTAGATAAAGATGGTATTCAAGATGCTGGCGAACCTGGAGTTAAAGACGTAGATGTAACATTAATAGCTTGCAGCAGCAGTACTGCAATTAAGACTGTCAAAACAAATGAATTTGGTTATTACTTATTCACAGATGTTTTAGCCGGCAGCTATCAGATTCAATTTTCAAAGCCCTCGGGTTATGTTTTCACTCTGAAAGACAGAGGACACGATTTTATTGACTCTGATGCCGATCCTTCAACCGGCAAAACGATTTGCTTTACAATTGAACCACCTAATTGCGACAGCAATTCAACTCGTTGGGATGCCGGTATTTATCTAGCACCGCCACCTCCACCAATTACTTGCTCAATCGGTGATAAAGTATGGAATGATGTAAATGGTAATGGTATCCAGGAGAGTGGTGAGCCTGGCGTGAAAGATGTTACAGTAAAGCTTCTTGCTTGCAGCACTGCAACAAAATTAGGTGAAACAAAAACCAATTCTGATGGAATCTACAAATTTGAAAATCTCTCTGCAGGTAGTTATAGATTAGAATTCGTTTTACCGAGCGGATATAGCTTTAGCCCTGCAAATGTTGGAAATGATAATTATGATTCAGACGTTGATCCGATAACAGGCTCAACTACTTGTATAACTTTATCACCACCAAATTGTGATAGTAGCGCAACCAAATGGGACGCCGGAATTTTAAGATTAAAAGGTTCAATAGGCGACCTAGTTTGGAACGATAAAAATGGTAATGGTATTCAAGATGTTGGTGAATCAGGTGTAAGCGGAATCTTAGTAAAACTTTTCGATTGCACCGGAAACGAAAAGAGTTCGACTACTACAAATTCACAAGGCAAATATTTGTTCAATGATGTAATGCCTGGTAGTTACTATGTCCAATTCTTTGCTCCGAGTGGATTCTTATTCACAGCAAAAGATCAAGGTTCAGATGATTCGAAAGATTCAGATGCTGATCCACTTACCGGAAAGACTACTTGCTTCTCATTATCTGCTGGTGAAAATAGTTTGAAATGGGATGCAGGTTTATCCGAATGTGCAACAGGCGCAAAGGTTTGTGGTATTGTATTTAATGATATAAATGGCAACGGTGTAAAAGATGCCGGTGAAGTTGGAATAGCAAACGTGGTTATGAAGCTGTGGGGTACCTCTGCAAACTTAATAGCTACTACTTTAACCGATGCTCAAGGCAAATACAACTTCTTGAATGTTTCTAACGGACAATATCATGTTCAGGAAATTGATCCGTCTGGATATTTCAGCACAACTCCAAATTCGCAGTTCATTACGATAACTGGTTTTGATAGATGCGGAATTGATTTTGGTGATAAATCCAAACCTGCACCTGAACCTTGTGATTTAACAAAGTATAGAACTTATTCTAACACAAGCTGGTGCTTGGAACCCGCAAAATCATTACTGATAAGTAAATTCAGTGCAGTATTCCCAAGTGGAATGAAATTAGGTGGAATAAGCTCAGGCTTCAAAGCTGATTTTACATCCGCAACAGCAGTGCTTGCCTTCCTACCACAGGTTGGAACTGCAGGTGCGTTCAATACTAATTATAATAATCCATCCACAACATCAGCCGGTGTATTTGCAGGTAATCTTGCCGCTTTAGAATTAAACGTTCAATTCAATGAGGCAGGATTCCTTGGATTCTCGTCAACCACTAAGATCAAAAACTTAGTAGTCGCAAGTGGACCGATGAAAGACTACAAAGTTCATGAAGTACTGAATATGGCGCACAAAGCTATCGGTGGTGTTTCAACTCCATTCTCGATTGCAATCTTGAATAATGTTGTTGAATCGATCAATGCTAACTTCAACTGCGATTGCAGTCGAGGTTACTTGGTCTGCCCGAAAGACCCGGATGAACCAGGTACAGGTTTCGATGGTGGTGTTGAATCCAACGCCAACTTGGCTGATCTCTTACTGCAAAGACTAACGAAGATTGAGTATGGATTGACAACAAAGCTATTACGAAACTCAAAAATTCCATTCACTGCAAGTTATGGGTTGAACGTTCTCCTGCCGCCTTATGGTCCAATGGGTTCGCGCCCAATTGAAACTACTCCATTTGATATACTTGGTATTTCAAATGCAACCTCGGCATATGCAGTCGATTATAAACTTAATCTTGCAAAAGGTGATGTTAGAGTTGCGAGCGTATTTGCAACAACAACACCGCCGCCATATATCTATGAACATACTAAAGCAATCTGCGATAGATTGATTGACGCCGAACTTCAATCACTTACTCAGCTTGAAATAGGTGGTCAATACTACTTTGCTTCGTTATTGTATAAACAATTGCAGAACGAGACTGATTATACGATACATTTCAGTGTGTACGAAAAAGGCGGTTCGTTCATTGTCGATTCAAGATGGTTGATTGCCGATTATGTTGTCCCGGCTGGAGTAACAAATATTTATAACTTCCAGGTGTGGGCAAATAATTTCAATAGTTCGATGTATCTCGTGCTCGAAATCGTCGATCAATTCAAATCGCGGGGCAATGTCGAATTCTTAAACAACAATTCATTACCTGTTTCGATGGTTTATGTACAGAAAGGTAAATATCTGCACGATGGAAGCGTTGAGCTTGTAATAAATAACTCTCAAGCAGTCAATGATAATATAACTCTGCGGATTAAGTCACGAGCAATTCAAGGGGGTGGAAAAGATGAATTCGTAACATCCTATTCAATACCTCCAGGACTCTCGACAATTGTGCTTAAATCCGGAATTATCTCTGATGCGAATATTTATATCTTCACAGCAAATGGGTTTAAAGATGAGGTTTTCATCAGTGGTGGTGCTTTCACTTACTTAAATGGCGGCAGCTCTGCGGTTGATTACTTCAACACAAACTCGTTTATGCCTCAAAGTGTAAGTGACTATCCAAAGAATTCCCTTGTACTCTCAGGGGGCGTAAATGCTCAGGGAAGATTAAATGACTGGGTGACTTTATTCAGGTCTCTCACAGCTAACACTGCGCCCTATGATTTGAGCGATTACAATGCAATTCATTTGTCACTCAAAGGATATGGAAAAGCATGGTTAAGGATCGAACAGGATGGTGTGAAAGATTTCAATTTCCACTCTAAACAAATCACGCTTGATGGCAGTGAACAAACATTGACTATTCCTTTCAGTGAATTTGTTCAAAGAGATGGATTTTCGACTCCATTGAATCCGCAATTGATAAGAAAGATATCTTTGATGATAGACAGGAAAGACAACTCTGGAATGTCAAGCTTTGATGTCGAATTAAAGAACATAGCCTTCTTAGGAAAGAGCGGTTCGGATGAATCGAAGGTCGAGCTAACACCAACAGAATTCAAGCTTTCTCAAAACTATCCTAACCCGTTCAATCCTTCTACAATGATTGAATACTCGATAGCCAAAGATGAATTCGTTACTTTGAGAGTATACGACATACTCGGTCAAGAAGTCGCAACTTTAGTTAACGAAATGAAATCTCCCGGAAGATATTCCGCAAGATTCGATGCAAGCAGATTAAGTTCTGGAGTCTATATCTATAGGATTCAGAGCGAATCGTTCACTTCCGTAAGAAAAATGATTTTACAGAAGTAATTCTGTAAAAATACTCTCCTTCCCGTATGCAGTCCCGAGAAATCGGGACTGCCTTTTTTAAACAACTCTTAGTCTTAAAATAAGCTTATTACCAATTTTGACAATCGATTGTAGTATCATTTCGATGGGAAGGCTTTTCAATATTACCTAAATTTCTAAAACGAAATCCTATCTACCTGTCGGCCTGCCTGCCGCAGGCAGGTAGACAGGTAAAATTCTTAGGGTTTGTTATTTTTACTATCA
>JAHJVF010000490.1 GCA_018828505.1 Bacteroidota bacterium
ATATATTTATATACAATCCTATATAGAGTTTACTCCATAAAAAAATTTTATATTGACATAGTAAATTTAAAATTAGATAAACTCAACAGTACGCCTTTACTATTTTATTTGAATCGAAGAGATTTTTCTTTGAGACAAAATATCATATGACATTTATAGTATGATTGTTTGTGAGTTAAAGCAATTAATTTGATGTTATACAAATTATCTATGTTCTAAATAATTTGAGACCCCAATATTACATATTCAATAAACCATTCCGTGTACTGTGTCAATTTTCTCCTTCTGCAAACAAGCTGACGCTTTCTGATTTTCTTTCACTTCCAAAAGATGTCTATCCGATTGGGAGATTAGATTACGATTCTGAAGGATTGTTATTGCTCACAAACGACGGTGTACTTCACGATAGGCTAATCAATCCTAAGTTCGAACATTCACGAACTTATTTGGTTCAAGTTGAAGGCATTCCAAATAACCAAGCAATTCAAAAGTTATCTAATGGAATTATTATTCAGGGCAAAAAGACAAAGCGAGCGAATGTGAAACTCCTTGAAACGGAGCCGGAAATTTGGGAAAGGAATCCACCAATTCGTTTTCGAAAAACCATTCCAACTTCGTGGCTTGAAATTGAATTGTTCGAAGGAAGAAACAGGCAAATCAGAAAAATGACGGCAGCAGTTGGTCATCCGACCTTGCGATTAATTCGGACAAAAATAGAATCGCTTACAATCGAAAATCTCAGTGTGGAAGAGCTGAGAGAATTAAACATCGATGAAATTAAAAGATTGTTACAAAGTGATGCCTTCGGCAAAGGATAAAATATTTAAAGATTAATATAGCTCAATGATTGTTGTGGTTGATCGTGACATTATATGCCGATTTCTGATGCTTTGATAAAGAGAATTATTAGTATTAAATTTTAATTAAAGATTTGGAATTTAAGTTTCGGTAAAGATGATTCAGTTTATTCTAAACGATAAAGACATTTGCACGACAGCCTCGCAAGGCTCTGTTTTGCTAGATTTCATTCGAAATGAACTACACCTTACAGGCACAAAAGAGGGCTGCCGCGAAGGTGATTGCGGAGCTTGCACGGTTTTGCTCGGTGAAATTAAATCCGAAGGACCCTCTGGAAGTGAAGAGTTACATTACAATTACATAAACTCCTGTTTAATGCCTCTTGGCGATGTTCATGGTAAACACGTAGTAACAATTGAAGGGTTGAATAGCGAAGAATTAACTCCCATCCAGAAAGCTTTCGTGGACGAAGGGGGAACTCAATGCGGATTTTGCACGCCGGGGTTCATAGTTTCACTAACAGGGTATTTTCTAATTAATCAAAATTACAAAGCACTCGAAGCAATTGACTCAATGAATGGAAACATTTGCAGATGTACGGGATATTCAGGAATAAAACGTGCAGCTGAAAAAGTTGTCTCTAATTTCAATTTAGGTGAAAATGAAGCCCTAATATTTGATAGATTGATCGAATCACAAATAATTCCCGATTATTTCAAAGGGATTGAGAATCGATTGAATGAGTTAAATAAAAAATTGAAAACCCAGGTGAGCATCGATGGTTATGATCAATATGAATTCCTGATCTCCGGCGGAACGGATATTTACGTCCAAAAGTGGGAGTCTCTAATAAACTCTCCAGTGAATTTGATTTCAAATGAGAAGAAGTTTTCATTCATAGAAGAAGCTGATGGTGAAATTAGAGTCGGGAGTACTACGACAATATCAGAACTTGAAAATTCTTCCTTGCTTAATAATTATTTTCCTGAGTTTCAAAAGTATTTAAAACTCTTTGGCTCAATACCTATTCGTAACCGTGCGACCGTCGGCGGCAATATTGTGAATGCATCTCCCATTGGCGATATGACAAATATTTTCTTGGCTCTCGACTCAAGAGTTCATATATCAGATGGAAAGTCTAAGCGGCAAGTTCAATTAAAGAATTTTTTCAAAGGATATAAAACTCTCGATTTGAGAGAAAATGAATTGGTTGAAGCTGTAAGTTTTTCAATTCCAAAACCGAATTCCCGATTTAATTACGAAAAAGTATCAAAACGTACGTTTCTCGACATAGCAAGTGTGAATTCTTCAATGTACATCGAGCTGAATGAGAAACAAATCATCGAGGTTCACATCTCTGCCGGAGGCGTTGCGCCTATACCCCTTTATTTATCAAGGACAAGAGAATATTTTTTAGGCAAAACTATATCCGAAGATATTATTTTTAGTGCCCTAGAAGTTTCATTAGATGAAATTTCTCCAATAAGTGATGCGCGGGGAACTGCCGAATACAAAAGTCTATTATTGCGTCAATTAATACTGGCTCACTTTATCAAATTGTTTCCAGAGTATGTAAATGATTTGGTGATCACATGAAAAATCTTGATTCAATAAAACACGTTCGCGGCGAGTCGCAATTTGTTGATGACGTTTTAACGCCGAATGGTCTGCTGCATGGTTACGTTTATTATTCGCCCATTGCACATGGAAAAATCCTAAACATTGATCTTTCCGAAGCATTACACTCGAAAGGTGTTAAAGCAATTTTTACTGCGAAAGACATTCCAGGTGAAAATCAGATTGGTGGGATTATCTCTGATGAAAATCTTTTTGCTGAGGATGACGTTCATTTCATCGGGCATCCAATTGCTTTTATTGTCGCAGATACACAACTCCAGGCAAAAGCAGCTTCAAAAAAAATCAGATGTGAATTTAAAAAACTTAAATCGATCCTCGATCCAAGGGAAGCATATGAAAAAGGAAAATTAATTATTCCGCCCAAAGTTTTTGCAATGGGTAATGTTAATGAAGCTTGGGTCAAATGCGATTACGTAATTGAAGGCACCGTTGAATCCGGTGGACAGGAACATCTTTATCTCGAGACCCAAGGAGCATTTTCATATCCGATTGAAACCGGCGGAATAAAAATTATTTCAGCGACGCAAAGTCCAACAGCTGTCCAGCGAACTGCTGCTCGAGTTCTTGGAATCTCGATGCATAAAGTTGAAGTGGACGTACTTCGATTAGGTGGTGCGTTTGGCGGAAAAGAAGATCAGGCAACGGCTTGGGCTGTAATGACAGCACTTGCAGCAATGAAACTGAATCGTCCCGTGAAACTGATTCTTCCACGCCAGGAAGATATTCGGATGACAGGCAAGCGGCACCCATATTCTTCCGATTTCAAAATTGGATTAGATTCTGATGGAAAAATAATCGCATACGAAGTAGTCTTTTATCAAAATGCGGGAGCCGCTGCGGATCTTTCTCCGGCAATTCTCGAAAGAACGCTCTTTCACTGTACAAATAGTTATTACATTCCAAATGTTAAAGCTACAGCGTATAGCTGCAAAACTAATCTCCCGCCATTTACTGCCTTCAGAGGATTCGGCGCACCGCAAGGAATGTTTGTGATCGAATCGGCTATCTACAAAGCTGCACAAGTGATGGGAGTTGATCCTTCTATCATCCAAAAGAAAAATTTGCTTAGCGAAGGGGATGAATTTCCGTACGGACAGAAAGCCGAGAATTGCCGTGCAAGAAGATGCTATGAAGAGGTGGAGAAAAGATATCAAGTTGAATCCGTGAGAAGTGAAATCAAAGTCTTCAACAGCAAAAACAAGTTCGTTAAAAAAAGTTCTGCTATTATGCCGGTATGTTTCGGGATTTCATTTACCTCCTCGTTCTTGAATCAAGCAAGCGCTCTTGTTCATATTTATACCGATGGAAGTGTGAGTGTAAGCACCGCCGCAATTGAAATGGGACAAGGAGTAAATGTAAAACTACATTCGATTGCTGCCGGAACATTTTCAATTGATTCAAAACGCGTGAAAATAGAATCAACTAATACCTCTCGAATTGCAAATACATCACCAACTGCGGCAAGCAAAGGAACTGATCTGAACGGATTCGCAACTATGGATGCATGTAA
Source organism: Bacteroidota bacterium (assembly GCA_018828505.1). Classification (GTDB taxonomy): domain Bacteria; phylum Bacteroidota; class Ignavibacteria; order Ch128b; family Ch128b; genus JAHJVF01. The sequence continues at coordinate 3,947 of JAHJVF010000490.1, forward strand.
TCTTATCTTAAGGAGATTAAGAAAAGTTGCTGCAGAAGAACTCGGTCAATCTGATGAGTCAAAAATAATAATTCAAGACGAGAGCGTTTATTACAACGACAAAAAAACTGATCTTACATGGGAAAAACTTGTCCACTCAGCTTATATGAAAAGAATCAGTCTTTCGGCTCACGCACATCATGCAACACCTGGAGTATTTTTCGATCGAGAAAAATCCAAAGGAAATCCTTTCGCATATCATGTATATGGGACAGCTCTTATTGAAGTTACTCTCGATTGTCTGCGGGGAATTTATGAGATCGATTCGGTAAAAGTTGTACACGATTTTGGAGAGAGTCTGAATCCGGTTATAGATCGCGGTCAAGCAGAAGGTGCAATCGCACAAGGTATCGGCTGGATGACTTGCGAAGAATTGTTGTGGGATGATAAGGGCAGACTTCTAACCGACGCACTCTCAACTTATAAAGTGCCTGATATTCATGGCGCTCCGAAAGACATTCAAATTCACTTTCTTGAAGACGCTCCAAATCCATTTGGACCATTCAAATCAAAAGCGATCGGTGAACCGCCGTTTATGTACGGGATCGGAGTATTCTTTGCACTCATCAATGCAATGAGATCGTTCAAACCAAAAATGAAAATTGAATTCAAATCACCTCTGACCCCGGAAAGAGTTTTGCTCTCGCTTTATCCGGAATGGGAAAATAAAAAGTTACTGAAAACTGAGAAGGTCAATCAAAATAATCTTTAACGTATTATGCCGGCAACATCAACACGTTTTTGAACGTGTCGAAATATCGAGGAAATTTCGACATGGTATATTATAAAAAATTTTTGTATTTGAATGTGAGGCTATTTGATGTGTTGAAAGTTTAAGTTCATAAATTCTAACTTTATTGAGACAAAAATGAAAAATACCGATGCGCTAATCCCGATAGAAAAAATAACTTCGAAGATCTGTTTGATGAGAGACGAAAAGGTACTCTTAGACAGCGATCTTGCAGAACTCTACGGAGTTGAAACAAAACAACTAAAGCGCTCGGTTAGGAGAAATTTTGATAGGTTTCCTAAAGATTTTATGTTTCAGCTATCAAGAGAAGAGTACGATTCATTAAGGAGCCAATTTGGCACCTTAAAAAGAGGGGAACACACTAAGTATCTTCCTTATGTATTTACCGAGCAAGGTGTAGCAATGCTTTCATCAGTACTTAACAACGAGAGAGCGGTTAAAGTGAACATTGCTATTATGCGAGCATTTGTACAGATGAGAAAATTTTTACAGAGCAGCGAAGCGCTTGCAAAAAAGCTGAACGAGCTTGAACGCGAGACAAAAAAGAAATTTGCTGACCAGCATAAGCAGATTAAAATTATTTTTGATGCTATTAAACAATTAATGACCGAGAAGAATAAACCCAAAAAACAGATGGGGTTTGTGGTTAAGGAAAAATAAAAGGTTGGTAAAGAAGTTTTATAATTGAATGTTGGATGGTTTGAAT
>JAHJVF010000491.1 GCA_018828505.1 Bacteroidota bacterium
CCCGTTACAAAAATTGATATAAGGGTACCTCTAAAAACCTATTCTGCGAACATCTGCGGGAGAATATTTCCCGCCCGCCTGCCTCTTTCGGTTCTATGTGGCGGGCAGGCTGATTTCGCTGATTACCGCAGATAAAAAAAAATCACGTTCAGTTTTTAGAGATGCCCATAAATTGTTAAAGTTCGATCACAAACTTGTAAGAAAATCTTATCTACCTGGCGGTAGACAGGCAAAAATGGTTCAATTATATTGAATATTTGAATTTTCTATCTCGTTGTATTAAAAGAACTTAGAGCATTTTTTTCTAATGGCGGTCAGTAGAGATTTTCCTTAATGACAAATTTGGGTTTATTTGAAAATCTCCAAATAATCTATTTTATCTCCCACTTCCTTGCATCTCAAAATTAATTTGTTAACTTTCTTCAAAAATGAGGGTCCTTATGGTAAAAATAATATTACCAGTCGTGGCAATTCTACTTGCTATGACTTTTAGTGCATGTTCAAAAAAAGAGCATCAATCTGAAAATAAACAGGACGAAGTAAAAACTCGAACCACGATTCAAGATAACCGTTCTATCGTACAGGCAAAGATCCTCGGCATTTACAAGAAAAGCGATGAGGATTATTCATTGAAGCTGCGACTCATAACCAGCGAAGATGACGGTAATCTACCAAGCATGGCTGCTGCAGGAGATGAAATTACCGCAATGCCGAATTTTTATTTGGATGAAAGAGGAAAAATAAATTCTGCAGACGTACGAAACCAAAAATTAAAGTCCCTATCAAATAAACGCGAGGGGGACACAGTAAACTTAGTTTTGAAACTAACGCTGAAAATGGGTTGGTTAGTTATGGACATAAAATAAATTTTAGGAGGATTAAAATGAAACGCTTTCTATTATTTCTCTCATTAATTACAATTACGGTAATTATTCTTGCTACTTTTTCGCTTCTTACCTTTAAGGAAACTTCTGAAACGGAAGTTACAAAAGAAGATATGCTTGCACATAAAATAAAATCCAAACGTGAACGAAAAGCCGCGTACGATAAACCAATGGAAGCTATGAAGTTCTACTATGACCAGCGAGCTTTCCCGATCGGCTACATCCCGGAAAATTGGCGTAGTGATGCTCTTGAACACATTAAAAAAATTAATTCACCACAACGAACTGCAAAGCCGACAGCTTTATCCTGGACTCAGGTCGGGCCAAATAACATCGGTGGAAGACTTCGGGCGGTGGTTATCCATCCAACTAATACAAGCATTATGTACGTTGGTGCAGTAAGCGGCGGTGTATGGAAAACTACAAATGGTGGAACAAGCTGGCTCCCATTAAAAGATGATATGGAAAATCTCGCCGTTTGTGCACTTGCAATGGATCCTTCCAATTCTAACATTCTTTACGCCGGTACCGGAGAAGGTTATTTCAATATAGATGCAATTCGTGGAGAAGGAATTTTTAAGACAACTGACGGCGGAACTTCATGGACACAACTTTCTTCTACAAAGAACAGTAGTTTTTATTACGTGAATGATCTTCAATTTGACGCAACTACAGGCAGGCTATATGCAGCAACACGAACCGGATTATACTACTCTATCAATGGTGGAACAAGCTGGAATCTTGTAAGCGACGGATTGAGCGGCTCACTTGCTCATTGCATGGATATAGAAATTGCAAATACTTCCCCAACAACAATTTTTGTATCGTACGGACAATTCAATCAATCGTTCATCTATCGCAGCAATGATGGCGGAAGTTCGTTCAGCGTAATTCATTCGGTAACAGGAACAGGACGAATTGAGTTAGCGACTGCTCCGTCTAATAATCAAATCATGTATGCTGCATTTTTGAATCCCATCACAGGCGAGGTTTCTCATTTTCAAAAATCAATTAATGGAGGAAATTCTTTCACTGCTGTTACTGTCCCGGGTCCGTCTATCACTTATAATAACTATGCAGGACCGCAAGCGTGGTACAATAATATTGTAGCAGTTCATCCGACCAATCCTAATATTGTTTTCGCTGGCGGTGTAGATATGTTCAAAACAACTAATGGCGGCACATCATGGTCGCAAATCACGAATTGGTATACACATCCTTCTTATGCTTATGTACACGCCGATCATCATGCGATCACTTTTCATCCTACAAATGCGAACACAATGTTTGTCGGAACTGATGGAGGGATTTATAAATCAATAAACGGCGGCACTTCATGGACAGCTCTGAATAATGGATTGGAAGTCACACAATTTTATTATGGTGCAGTACATCCTACCTCAAATATTTTTTACGGCGGAACACAGGATAACGGGACACTAAAATCAAGTTCCGGTTTGACATGGACAGAAATTCTCAGCGGAGATGGCGGAGCCACTGAAGTTGATTTTAATACTCCGACTACGCTTTATGCAGAATATGTTTATCTCGCATTTTTCAAATCCACGAACAATGGCAGCTCATGGACAAAGAAAATGAATGGAATACCGGTTGGCACTGGTTCTTGGGATGGGACTACTGACCGCTGCCAGTTCATTGCACCATTTATTATGGATCCGAATAATTCACAAACGCTTGTTGCGGGAACTTATAAGCTTTACAAGACAACCGATGGAGCAAACAACTGGTCTGCAATTAGCAGCGATTTAACCGGCGATGGTTCTGGCTCAATCGGGCACACTGTTTCTGCAATTGCGACTGCAAAAGGAAATTCAAATGTGATCTATGCAGGATGCAGTAACGGCAGAGTACAAGTAACTATAAATAACGGAAGTTCATGGACACTCGCTTCAGGCGGACTGCCGACTTTATATGTTAAGGATATAGAAATTTCTCCAACAAATCCCGGCACAGCTTATGTAACTTTTTCTGGTTACAGTTCAACAAATAAAATTTTTAAAACGACAAACTACGGTTCATCATGGACGAATATTTCTTCGGGGCTGCCTAATCTTCCGGTAAATTGTGTTGCATTAAATCCGGATAATCCAAGTCAGATAATTGTCGGAACCGATCTTGGAATTTTTTCATCAAGTAATGATGGTGGAACCTGGGTCGCAGACAACAACGGTTTAGCAAATGTTAGTGTTGCAGATCTCGACTATCGTTCAAGCGATAAAACTTTGTACGCAGCAACTCACGGCAGAAGCATGTTTAAAGCAACACTTTCAGGCGGAACCACTCCGACTGAAGTAACATTGAATTATGACGATGGAATTCCTACGAGCGGTTATTATTGGAGTACTCCGGGCGCAGGTTCGGCAAATAGAATGACTCCAACAATCACTCCTGCAAAAGTTACTCAGATGAGCATTTACTTTACAGGAATTTTTGCCGGCACAGGTTCATACCAGCCATTCATCAAAGGAAAATCCGGTTCGCAGCCGGGTTCAAATCTTGCAACACTTTCTACGAGAGTTGCCGTTCCGCCCGGATGGGATGAGATAAATCTTTCATCTTACAATATTAATGTGAGTGGTGATTTCTTTATCGGACTTTTTTATGACGGCATTAACAAACCGATGTTCGGCTTCGACCCTGTTGATAACGGCAGAGCCTGGGATTATGATGGTACTGCATGGTTAGCTTGGGATGAAACATACTTTATGCGTGCAAAAATTCAAACGTTAACGTCTGTAGTTGATATTGAAACAAAAGTCCCGAAATATTTTAATCTGTCACAAAATTATCCGAATCCATTCAATCCGGTTACAAGAATTAAATACAGTCTACCGGGCGAGCAATTCGTTTCTGTAATAATTTATGATTTGAACGGAAGTGAAGTCGCCAAACTTGTCGATAATCATCAAGCACCGGGCACTTACACAATTGAATGGAACGGAAAGGATAATTCCGGGAAACAAGTTTCATCCGGAGTGTACTTATATAAGATAGAAGCCGGAAAGTTTTCTCAATTAAATAAGATGATACTTTTGAAATAGTATCAAATGAGTTAAGAAAGATTCTATCCCGACAAGTCGGGATAGAATCTTTTTCCTGTCCAAAAGCCCAACTTTTCAAAACATATTGAACTTGAAAAAAAGTTGGGCTTTTTTGATAGGTCTACTCTAAATCACAAACAACCAGACAAGCTTGGCAAGAATTGCAATATCTTTGGTGCGCAGTTTCCCTTCGGTTGAAAGGAGATGATTAACAACAAGATAGAAATCGCTCCCGATCTTCGGCTGCCAGTTGAAGCGGTAATTGAAATTAATTTCATTCGATTCGTTATTCCATTGAGCAAAAATAGATGAGCTTGCCATAGTCGAAAAAACATATCGGACACTCGTACCAAACTCATTTGTGCTGAATAATCCATTCTTCAGCTTGATGTGATTCGCTTCGAAATCGGCGGAGATCGAAAGATGCTTATTAAGTATCATAGAAACATTTGTTGAAAACGACTTCACA
>JAHJVF010000492.1 GCA_018828505.1 Bacteroidota bacterium
AAAAGCCCCTGATGAACATCAGAGGCTTAAGCAAAATTAAATGCTCGGAAAAGTTAATTATTAATCGTTGTAGTGATTTTCGTGGGAGTGATGGTTGCTGTGGCTTTGACTTTTGCTGAACCATCATTTCCGATTTCATTACCGAGCCCGACTAATGTTACTGTTTGAGCTGCAACTGTTGTGGTATATGTTCCGTTCCCGGTTGTATCAATTGCCGGTGGAATTGTCCAACCTGTAAATGTATTACTACCTCCACCCATTGATGTTGGCTTGCGATAATGCTGTTGTGCGTAATTACCGATTGTATTTAAATCGGAAATTACAGCATCGCGGTTTGAGCTTTGTGCACTTGTGGTTGCTATATTAATTCCAACAACGATAGCAATACCAACAATAATAACACCGAGCACGATTAATAAAAGTTGTTGCTGTCCCATTTTAGTTCTCCTAAATTATTTTAAGATGATTTATTTTAGTCATCATCAAATCAGTTGAATTATTCATAGTGGTCAAAATCGCTAAATCATCAAATCGAATGAACATTTACATCGATGAGCCTGCTCTAAAAAGGTCGTTTTACAGAACTTCGGATTTAATTTTGGGCGATCCGCCGAAGGCGAATTCTTTCATCAAATACACCTTTTTAGATTCGGCTCATTAATAAAAATTAAAATTCTAAGTAATTATACTTTTCATATTCTAATTAGTCAAGTGTTTTTATTCATAATGATATGTTTTAGTAACCTGTGTTACTGCGGAAGTTGTTGTATTCCAGATTTGTTCTGTTAAATTAACATTTGTCGGCTTATAATATACTTGACAATTACCACCAAACTCAACATTCCCTTTGGCCGTGACTCCACCATAAACTTTACTATTACCGCCCATATCAACATTACCATTGGCATATATCTGTGAGTTTAAGGTTACATTACCCCTAACAGTCAAATTTCCGCTTGTGTATATACCGATATTATTCACATTAACATCAGGGGAGGAAACTGTAACATTGCCAGTTGCAGTTACATTACCCTTAACTATGAACATTCCGTAACCAGAGACTGTGCCACTGATCGTTAAGTTACCGCTGATATATATGATTTTCGGATTTTCTTGAGTCCCAAGTGATATACTACCAGAATAACTTTTATTCCCCATAAAAATATCTGTGGCAATTGACAAATAAGAATCTGGGTTAAACGTTGGCATATCAATGTGTGAAACCTGCGAACGATTTGGTAGTTCTTCAGGATTTTGATTTGGATGAATGTTGGTATTCAATCTGCTTGGAGGATTTGAAGTAGCATTACCGACATATGATAAGAACCCATCAATTGAATTATTGCCACTCATTTCGAAATTCCCATTCGTATGGATATTGGCATTCCAATTATTGTTATTATAATCAGTGAGGGTAATATTACCATTGAGATTGAGATTCCCGTTGGACATTACCGCATATTTCATAAATGCAGGTGGAGGTGTAGTTGTCCCGCTGCTTGTAACTTTCACATAAGATGTAGCTGTTCTTGTAACACCTAAATATGTGCTAGTTACTTGAATTTTTACGAGAGTATCCCCTGCAAAAACAGTATCTACTACACGATAAGCGGCAGTACCATCAAACATGCTCTTCTCTAATGTGGAATTCACCCTGTATTCTGTGCTGTCAGATAATTTGTTATGCAGCATTTGGATCATGCTGTTAGCGATGTTCCGGGCATTCACGTCTTTGTAATAATCTGCGGCATTCTTTGTTGCATCTGTAGTTGATTTGTTCACATTGATAGAAACTAAACCGAAGATGCCTATACTGCCTAAAAGCAATAGAATTATCATTCTGCCCATTTCATTTCTCCTTAATTAATTTAGATTTTTTGGTCGAATATTTTTCTTCCATTCTGCACCTGCGTATGTACCTTCAACAGATGAGGAAGCTTCGATTTTCAAATAAACTTCAATACTTCGAATACGATTTCTATTTGCTTGACTGGTAAGTGAGGCATAATTCAATTTTGAACCGGTTGAATCGTAATACGTCATTTTAAAATCCACTACTCCGACATTGGATGATCTGGGAGTTTCACTATTATGGACGCGGTATAACATTCTGTCGTTTGGATTTGGAGTGCTTGGTAATTCACTTGTCGGTCCCAGATAATAATATAATGAATCCGTTACACCATCATTGTCGAAATCTGTGCGATATCGAAGTCTTGTGGAATCAGCCAAACTAATCTTATTTGATGAAACTCTGTATCCGATCTTGTAAAAATCATATTCTAGAATCAAGCTGACATCAGATATGTTAGATTGTGCAATACCTGAATTGACAATATCTCTCGATGAAGATTCAATATAAAAATTGAGCCCGATTATCATCAGAACTATTGCTGCTCCAATGACTGCTGCAGTTACTATGTCGATTAAACTTGCCATATAAATTTAATATGATACAACGTGATACAATTTGATAGTATCGGTTAAGCTAAAATTAGTTACATAAACATCGAATCTTTTTGTGAATGTTCGTACTAAACTTTTTGTCTCGGGAGTAAATTTTTGCACGTAAAAAACATTTACTTTACTACTAAAAGCACCCAATCGGCTGAGTGTATCAGTTCTTGTATAATTATTATAATCGTCAACGTCGTCAAATTGAGTCACGAGTACCTCCCCCGTCTCGACGCCTAACGAACCAACTGCAGTTAACGAATCTGTTGTTGTGAGCTGCTGACCAATAGTATTTTCATCGAAAGATTTGATTTGTATTTCATCGATAAGAGATTGACCCAAACCAGTTGCTGTTATGGTTGCTTCATTCATTAATGATATTGTTATCCTTGCCGTACTTGCCCTATAGACTGTAAGTATAAATATAGTTAGCAATAAAATGCCAAGTATTACCATTAAACTTTGTCCTGTATTCATATTATGGGCTTTTCATTATTGTTAAAATTTTTCGATAACTCCTGAATTCTTTTGTAATATAATCGGAATATTCCAAAGAAAATTCAATGACAATTTTGATTATCGGCAGAACTCGGTTATGTATGTATTTTATCTTATCCATAATTTGTTTTTAATCTCTTAATCTTGAATCGATTATACGCATTACTTTCCTTGTAAATAGATAATATCTAATCCCATAGTTCATTATTCGTGCCATTAGTTGTATGCGTATTTCTTAAAAAATTGAAGAAAATATCCGAATCAGTTAAAGTAATCGGTAATAATTTCCTCGTAAAGTGAAGATCTTACACAAATTAATTTAGTAATCGTGAAATGGATTGGATAAGTTCAGCCATCACTTATTATATTTGAAATGAAAATTAAGGTTTAGCTTATTGGCTCAACTCACCCAACATAATATATTTGGTAGCATGAAGTTACAAAGACCTGAATCCGTCAACTGACGGATGAAGATATGAATTGGTTTATTTTCAATTATGAATTCAAAACAGAAATATGTTATCGTTTTAAACATCGTTTCTGGGAACGACAAGCTTTTTTGCGAATGCACTTGTGCCTCATTGCTATTATGTGCAGGCATCCCTTCGGGAATAGATTATTGTATTCATGTGTTACGACTAATACTATAACTCGTAATGAACTAATGGAAAAAGTCAAAGATAGGAAGTGCCAATAAGCTATTAAGGTTTATAAAAATGAAGTTAGCAACACTATGTTATGTTTTTAATGAAAATAAAGTATTAATGCTAAATCGAAATAAGCGTTTGGATGATATGCACAAAGGTAAGTGGAACGGACTCGGAGGGAAGTTCAACAATGGTGAAACACCTGAAGAATGTGTGATTCGGGAAATTGCAGAGGAAAGTGGATTGAAAATCACTAATCCAAAGTTAAAAGGGTTCATCACATTTCCCTCCTTCGATGAATGGGATGATTGGTATGTATTTGTTTTCACGGCAAACGAATTCACCGGCGAACTAATTGAATCAAATGAAGGCGAGCTTGAGTGGATTGACTGGAATAAAGTCCCGCAGCTTCATTTATGGGACGGTGATAAATACTTTCTGGAATGGCTGCATCAAGATAAATTCTTTTCAGCAAAGTTTATTTATAAGAATTCCGAATACAAATCTCATACAGTAACTTTTTACTGAGTCCAGTATATCAATCCGGTTTCGAATTTATGCGTCATCATTTCATGTTTTGGCAGAACTCTAATTGTATAACCCATCAATCCGCTTTTAGTATTTGGGATTTCCCCTTTGAACAGGCGCCAGCCATTGTCAAGTTTTTTTGAATGTGCCATAGCGGTAATTTGCCCGTGATGAATTTCTTCGGTACCGTTCAATTTCCCGAAAAATATTTCGACAGATACTTCGGATGGATCAATTTCACCTAGAAACACATCGCATTGAATAGCTAAATTCTGCCCAACGGAAATTTCTCCTTCTGACTTTGATTTGATCTTCTCGACTTTAACATTCGACCAAACCGATTCAATTTTATTTTTCCAATTCACAAATTCTTTGATCTTTGTCCATTTATCTTTGCTGTATTTCTCCCGGATAGTCATAATTGGATCATAGAATTCAGTTAAATATTGTTGCACCATCCTGTTACTGTTAAAGAACGCCGTTAAATCTTTCAGAGAATTTTTCATTTTCCCTATCCATTCTCGAGGAAGATTGTCTGAACCTCTCTTATAAAATAAAGGAACGACCTCGTCTTCTAGTAATTGATAGAGTAAATTTGCTTCAACGTCATCCTGATATTTTGTTTCCGTGTATTCTTCACCTAATCCGATCGACCATCCTAATTCAGCTTTGTAACCTTCGCACCACCAGCCATCCAAAATACTCAACTGTAAGCCGCCATTAGCAACTGATTTCATTCCGCTTGTTCCGCTTGCTTCCAAAGGACGGCGCGGAGTGTTTAGCCAGATATCGCAACCTTGAACCAAATATCTCGCAATGTTCAGATCATAATTTTCGAGAAATACAATTTTTCTTCTTAACTGAGGATCTTTACTGAGGATGTAAATATCTTTTATTAGTTTTTTTCCTTCTTCATCCTGAGGATGTGCTTTTCCTGCAAAAATAAGTTGTGCGGGACGTTCTTCGTTTAATAATATTCTTTTTAATCTTGTCAGATCTTTAAAGATAAGTGTAGCACGCTTGTAAGTCGCAAATCGTCGTGCAAAACCGATCGTCAATGCATTTGGGTCCAAAACTTCAGAAGCTTTCATTATCTCCGAGTTAGGAGCTCCCTGCCTGATGAGTTGTTTTTGCAAATTCTCCCTGGCAAAAGCAACGAGCCGCTCTCTCCTTCTTTCGTGTGTGCGCCAGAGTTCAATATCCGGAATTTTATTTATCTTGTTCCAAACAGAAAAGTCTACAGGATTATTAATCCAACTGTCACCGAGGTATCTGATGTACAAGTCATCGATATCATGTGAAATATTCGAACGGATATGAACTCCGTTTGTAATGAAGCGAATTGGAATTTCATCAACTGGAATTCCTTTCCAGCCAAATGACCACATATTCCTTGAAACTTTAGAGTGAAGCTCACTAACACCATTTATATTACCCGACATTTTCATTGCGAGATGAGCCATGTTAAATGAGTTAGTTGGTAATGAATCTAAATTTCCGAGGCGCATGAAATCATCGTACGAAAGTCCAAGTTCTTCCCGAAAATGTCTAAAGTATTTTTCAACAAGTTCAGACGAGAAGATGTCAATTCCTGCAGGAACCGGTGTATGTGTTGTGAACACGCTGCTTAAATATCCTATTTGCATCGCTTCTCTGAAATTCAGATTCAGCTCTTTCATTGTAATACGAATTCTTTCAAGTGCAAGAAATGCGCTGTGCCCTTCATTCATATGACATACTTCGGGATGATAACCAAGAGCCGCCAAAGCTCTGATTCCGCCGATGCCTAGTAGTATCTCCTGTTGAATGCGCGTCTCTTTCGTCCCGCGGTATAATCCGCTCGTTATATTACGATACTCGGGGATGTTTTCGGCAATGTTGGAATCAAGTAAAAAGAGTGGGATCCTTCCAACAGTTACTTTCCAAATCTGACAGATAACTTTTCCATTCGGGAAATCGACAGCAATCTTAACCAGTTGATTTTTTGAATCGACAGCTAAATTCATCGGTAGATTATGAAAATCATTTATCGGATAAGTTTCAAGCTGCCATCCTTCAGAATTTAGATATTGCTGGAAATATCCTTCTTTGTAAGCAAGTCCGATTCCAACCAACGGCAATCCCAAGTCACTTGCGGATTTTAAGTGATCGCCAGATAAAACACCAAGCCCGCCGGAATATAATTTCAGGCAATCTGTTAAACCATATTCGGCTGAGAAATATGCTATCACCGATTTATTCGACTTATTAAAATTTTGCTGATACCAGGTCGGTTCAAATAAATATTCCTGCAATTGATTGAATGCACGATACATATGGGATATGAATCCATTATCATTTGCAACCTCCTCAAGCCGCTCTTGGGAAATCATCCCAAGCATTTCGACAGGATTATGTTGCGTCGATTCCCACAGGTCTTCATCTAATCTCATAAAAAGCTCGAACACATCCATGTTCCAGGACCAGTACAAATTGTAAGCTAATTCTCTTAACTGAGAAATTTTTTCAGGAAGCGATGGAGCTACTTGATATGTTGCTATTGATCTCGGCATATCTCACCATTTATTAAACATTAATTTGAAGTGAAAATAAGAAAAATCTAAGTCGAATTCATTCATAGAATATTGGTAACTACTCAGCAGCCACATAAATTGTAATTCAAAATATGCCACTGCCGAAGGCATCCCTTACGGGAAAAGACACGAAGACACAAAGTTTCACTAAGTTTTACTAATAAGTTCTTTGTGCCTGCACACCGAAGTGATTAAGTTCAACTAAGTTTCGGCACACAGGTGTG
>JAHJVF010000521.1 GCA_018828505.1 Bacteroidota bacterium
ACAAACAGTGACGCCCTTTCCTGCCGCTAATCCGTCCGCTTTTATAACAATTGGGGCAGGAACCTCGTTAATATAACGTTCCGCCTCAAACCTCTCTTCAAATTCGAAAGACCTGAAATTCGCAGTAGGGCTATTATTGCGGGACATAAAATTTTTTGCAAATACTTTACTTCCCTCTAACTCCGCAGCCTGCTTTGAAGGCCCGAATATCATCAATCGTTCCGATTCGAAAGCATCAACAATACCATCAATCAGCGGTTGTTCAGGTCCCACTACCGTTAGATCAATCTTGTTGTCTTTGACGAACTTAATCAATTCAGGGATGTTTGTTTGTTTTATCTCAACAAGACATGCTAATTCGGCGATACCCGCATTTCCCGGGGCACAGAATATTTTGGAGACAAGCTTGCTCTGTGTAATCTTCCAAACAAGAGCGTGTTCACGTCCACCCGAACCTATGACTAAAACATTCATCTTATCTCTCCGTTAGAAATCCGAAAATATTAGAAAGCTCGTCAGTAAGTGTAATTCTATTATACCGTTCGACTATCTCGCTGTTCACTAAGGGTTTTTCTCCTTTTTCAAATTTCTCATAAAACCTTTTTATCGCTATTGCAGTTTCGTCAACATCTTGTGGAGGTAGTGCAACATTACCATCAATTTCCAAAATGGTTTGCTTAACGAAGCCTTCGGGGATATTCGCGAGTATCGGTTTACGCGCCCCGATGTACTCGTAAACCTTACCGGGAGATTGTACGTCGTTTTCGATCATCAGCCAGAACAAATCGGACGACATTAAATATTGAATTGTTTTTTGATGGTCGAGATATCCCAGAACTGACACAACTCCACCAAGATTATATTGGTCGATTAGTTTTTTATCTTCTTTCCGGAAGTTTCCTATAAAAAGGACTTCTATTTTATTCTGAAGGGATGGATTTTGCTTGAAAAGTTTATTCAATGCCTGAAAGAAATACTTTGGAGTTCTCTCGCCGTAAAAAACGCCAGCGTGAGTAATTCGCATTTTATTCAAAGGTGAACGCGGTGCCGGTATATTTTCTTCGAAATCTGCCGGGTCAAATCCTTGATGTATTATATGAACGTCGTTGTAATTTAAAAATTTGTAGCGGGATAAAAGCAGTTCTTTCACCTTTCGGTTTGTGGTAATGATTTTCCCCGCATTGTGCAATACCTGTTTTTCAAGCTTGTAATTAAAGTATTTATGCAATGGAGTCGGATACACTTTGAACGGATACTCGTGCCAAACATCGCGATAATCTATAACGAGTGGGATTTTATACTTCTTGTGTAACTCCATGCCTATTAAAAAATCTGTGTACGGAGGAGAAGTGGCAAATATAATATCGATTTTTTTTGATTCGAAAAGCTCTGATACTTTTTTTAGCACTTTCCCTTTCCATCCGATTTTATTATCGGGAACAAAGAAGATGTCACTGACAAAAGAAAGAGTTTTGCGGACTCTTTCGGACGGCATTCGGACAACCCCCTTTTTCTTGAAAAACCTGTTCAGGTCGAGCGAACCCACTCGAATAATTTCTGCCTCAACATTTTTTAACTCATCTAAGAGCGTGTAGTCTTCAGCAAGATAACCAGTCGGTGTCACGGTAATGACAGTCGGCTTCCATCCGAATTGCGGCAAATATTTTACAAACTTTTGTGTCCGTTGAACATCGCTTAATCCCATTGGAGGAAAATAGTAAGCGATGATTAAAACATTACGTGTATTTTTGGTTTCTAACATTTAACTTATTTTTTGTTGATATCCATTGCTTAAACTTTGAGCACAGAGCATAGAGTCCCGACTCTGTCGGGATAAACTTCGAGCTGTGAGCACTGAGCGGTGAGTTCTAATCACGACCTACAACTCCCGACCCAAGACTCACGACTCATATCGCACATCGCACATCATTTTTTTTATATCACAATCGGTTCTTTTATCGCTTTATTTAGTATCTCTGCATCACCATTTCTTATCACAACGTCGTCTTCGATTCTAACGCCACCAAATCCGGGGATATAAATACCCGGCTCAATTGTAATAACATTGCCTTCCTGTAAAACGACTTTGTTCTTCGCTGAAACTCTGGGAGGCTCGTGCACCTGCAGTCCGATACCGTGACCGAGCGAATGCGTAAAATAATCCCCATACCCAGCACCGCGTATTAAGTTACGAGCAACAGCATCAAGTTCTCGAGCCGAGATACCCGGTTTTGCAGCACCAAT
>JAHJVF010000493.1 GCA_018828505.1 Bacteroidota bacterium
ATATTGTTCACAATACTATAGAGCGACAAACCGCAATTACAAATTAGAATTTGAACAGAAAGAACAGCTAAAAATATTTTGACATGAAAATCAAAAAGTTATACGAGAATACCATAACCCGTTAAGGTGGGTCGTGGCTGGGTGGCAAAAAATGCGGGTAATAATTAAAATTTTCACTCACCCGCCTGCCTCTGCAATCTCAACCTAGTGCCGTTTCAAAAAAATAATCTTTCGTTCTGTTTTACTATTGACCTCAACCCCAACGTAATAATCTAAAATTTACTCACTTACCGTCAGATTTATCTGACGGAAAAAGGAAAGAGAACAAAAAACAATTGGCTTTAGCCACATATTACTACTATAATGAGGCTAAAGCCGCTTGGTAGTTGTAGGTTTTGTAGTCAGTTCACTAAAGTGAACTGTAAGTGATAATCTAAAATTTACTCACTTAGTGGGTGACCAAAAAGAAATCTGCCCTGACGGACTTAGTGGTTTTTTAGAGTTCCCGCCTGCCTCAAAGCTACAAGTTCAGCGGGCAGGAATATCTTCAAAAGTGACGGGCAGGTTGGTGACTTACCTGCCACTTCATAGTTCGTCAAGCCGCCCGCCGAAGGAGGGGAAGATGTTTACCCCGTTGGATATACTTTCCTGCCACAAGATAGCTATGTAGTGGCAGGTAAAAAATATCATTGACTATAAAAATAAGTTATCCAACGGGGTGAATGGAAGATGACTGACCGCCCACCTTCCTAATTGACATTTTGGCAGGCGGGGAAAATGGGTAAAAACATCCTAACCACACAGTGGTGGCTTCGCCAAATATTTTGACACAAAAAACAAAAAGTTAACTGACAATACTATAGAGCGAAAAGCCTCAATTACAAATTAGAATTTGAACAGAAAGAACAGCTAAAAATATCTTGACATAAAAAAACAAAAAGTTAACTGACAATACCATAGGTATTATGCTAAGGGTAGGTGTATTTTTACCGTTGTTCCTTTTCCTAACTCAGATTCAACTTGAATTTCACCGTTCATCAGTTCGATTAGTTTTTTAGTTAGAGTTAATCCTAATCCTGCCCCTTCAAATCTGCGGTCTAATCCGGATGATTCTTGTTCAAAGTCATTGAAAATTTTGGGAAGGAATTCTTTTGATATACCTATCCCTGTGTCAATTACTTTAATTTCACCGCATGGCTCATTTTTACTGTCCACAGCTGCATCGAGAACAATTCTTACACTCCCCCGTTTTGTAAACTTAACAGCATTATCAATAACATTTCTAAGAGGTTGTTCAAATCTTATCGGATCAACTAATACCATTTTATCATTGATACACTCAATTTCTAATGTAAGTCCTTTCTGATCTGCAAATCGCAAAAAATTATTAACAGTTGGTTCAACAAGACTTAATAAAGTGTAAGGTAAAATCTCCATAATTTTTTTGCTTGCTTCAATCTGAGAGATCTCTAAAATATTATTAATGAGATTCATTAATCTTTCAGCCGAATCTTTAATGCTAATGGCAAAATCGATAAGAGATTCATTATCCAACTCTCGAAGTTCGGTATGCAATATGTCGCTAAACCCCATAATCGAATTCATTGGAGTTCTAATTTCATGACTCATATTCAAGAGAAAGTTCGATTTCAAACGAACCATTTCCTCGGCACGCTCTTTTTCATTTCTAAGCAGCTCGATCATTTTCTTTTGTTCGGATATGTCTCTGTAGACGCCATAAATCCCGATACGTTCACCTTCATACAGAACCGAGTAACCAAGTATTAAAACATCTACTAAAGTTCCGTCTTTTCTTTTTCTTTTACTTTCTGCAATTACAATTTCGTTATCAAGAACTTTATTAGATAAGTGGGTTGCTTCTTCCTCCAATCCTTCAGGGGCAATAAAAGGATTAAGAAATTTCCCAATTACTTCTGCACGTTTATAATGAAATAGTTCTTCGAAAGCTTTATTTACATTGATAACAATATCTTCTGAGTTGAGCATGGCAATCGCTAATGGAGAATTTTCAAAGAGCTGCTTGAAATATTCCCTTTGAATAAAAAGGTCAGCTTCGGCTTTTCGTTTTTCTGTTTCATCGTTGATGAATCCTTCAAGTGCGGTAAGATTTCCATCTTCGTCAAAAACTCCTTTTCCCTGTTCACTTACCCATTTAACATTTCCCTCCCGGTCAACAATTCGGTAATTTAATTGAAAGGGAATCTTCTTCGAAAGTGCTTCTTGAACATCGTTCCAAACTTTTTCTCTATCTTCAGGATGAATTAGGTCGGAAAAGGAAACTTTTCGATTACCAATAATTTCATCAGGCTTATATCCGGTCAATTTCTCACAAGCAGAACTGATATACTCCATCGTCCAATTTTCATCATTACTACATCTATAAATAATGCCGGGTAAATTTTCGACTAATGTTGTGAATACTCTTTTTTGTTCTCTTAGATCATTTTCGATTACGATTCGATCTGTAATATCTATCCCGAATGAAATAGTCCCTATAATTTGTCCGTCTTCTGTCCACTCTGTATTTTGCCAGGAGATGATTCTTTCTTCTCCGTTCTTAGTAAGCACAGGATTTTCATAATACTTTGTTAAACCTTGGTTATTCTGAAACTTTTCAAATAATTCAGTTACTTGTGGATATTTTTTTTCAGGGACAAGAACTTCAAACCAATTTTTACCCGCTACATCAGATGATTCATAACCAGTAATATGCTCTGCTGCTTCGTTAAATAATTTTATATTACCCTGTACATCGAGCCCAACAATTATAACATTTGCACCATTCAGCAAACAATCGACAAAATTTTTCGTTTTGGTTAGTTCATCACGAAGTTCAGCAGTTTCATTTTTTGTTTTCGATTGATCGTTCATTTTATCCTTTTGCAAAAAGTTGTGGTAATATCGCAGTTGAATTTATTGGTGAACTATCTATTTGCAGTTCCCGGTGTTGGAGTCGGCATATATTTCCAATTATTTGTTCCATCCGGAAATCGGCCAAACGAAGTGTCGGCATATTGTATCCCAAAACTCAATGAATCGAGAATTTTACCTTCGGGAGTAAATATTACAAGAGGCTCTCCGATTGAGGTGATTTTAAAATTCGCATGGAGAGGTCCTTGCAGTGTATCACCATCACACCAGACTAATAAAAATCCCTTTGGTGAAATTGTTATAGTAGGGAATTTCCATTTATTTGTAACTGTTAGCTTATCAGAAAGAAAGTAGCCTGTTAAATTTACAAGAGTGTCTGCCGCATTATAGAGTTCAAGCCAATCATCGTACTGATTTGCTTCATCCTTTATTGTTTTTGAATTCACTGCCATGAATTCATTTATGTAAATCTTCGCCTTAGAAGAAGTGTTATCGATCGGCTCAATAGGTTTATCGCAGCTTGAATAAATCGAAGTAATTGCAATTATAAATAGTAATAATTTTTTCATTTTTTTTAAAAACTGACTTGTGTTGATAGTAAAAATTCATAGTATGATTGCAACCCAAATTCATTTGTATTAACCAAATTCATTTGGACACGCATGTGTTTATTAGGATTCCATTCGAATTTAGCAGTAATGATATTTCTGCTGTCAATATTTGTATTGGTATCTTTGTAATATTTTTCGAACCTAAATCCAAGCAGAAAATCTCCAAGTTCATATTCAGTGGTTAAATATCCGCCACCTGAAAGTTTTCCGCTTTGACGTTTCCCTATCAATGCTTCACCGTCCAAATACAAATTTTTAAACGGTTTCAGGAAGAAGTCAACGCCATTCGCAACAAAATACTTTGCTGTGATCGAATCAAGTCTCTGGGATGAATTAACTCCAAATGAAAAATTTTTCAGATAGTTAATTTCTAACCGTTGAGCAAAATTTTTTGAATTATTAAAATCTCCTTTCAGACTGCCGGCTGTTCCATTATAAGCTCCTCCCAAAAATTGAACTTCAAAAGTTTTAGAAGTATAAAACAGCCATTCGACATTCACCCCGATGTCTCTTCCGGCATAACCAATATCTTCAATCTCTTTGACTACTTTTGCCCTGTCGATAAATATCAGCTTTTTTACTGATGTAAGCCGTTCCCTGCTGAAAGGAATTTTCCGTTTTCCTGCACTAATTCTAACAAACTGGTTAAGTTCAAAATCAAATTTTGCATCTTTAATAAGCTCAACGTCAGTCAAATCAACTTCTATCTCGGCATCAAGATTTTTTGTGATTTTAACTTCCAATCCTGCACGGGTTCGTTTCAGTATGAATTCATTATTGGGAAGCTGCCCTGCTCGGAAATCATAATTCCATACAGGTTGAACTAATCCGCCAATTTCTACATCAGGATATTTTTTCTTTTCTGGCTGTTCAGTGCCTGACTGCGGCAATGCACTTTGATAAAATATCAGGGCTACAATAATAAATGCAAAATTTCTTGTTAATTTCATTGTATTATGATTCAAATCCTCTTGAAGAG
This sequence comes from Bacteroidota bacterium, assembly GCA_018828505.1. Taxonomy (GTDB): domain Bacteria; phylum Bacteroidota; class Ignavibacteria; order Ch128b; family Ch128b; genus JAHJVF01. Next base: position 4,483 of record JAHJVF010000493.1, read on the forward strand.
AAATTCTCATTTACTTTATCTGCTTTTTGTTTTATCCACATTATATCGATTAAGTCGATTTTCTTATCTTTAAAAAGCTGAGTAATTGAATCTTTTTCCTCAATCTTTTCTAAAATAATTTCATAAGTTAAAGTAGTTTGTTCCGGTGCGGATTTTTTCTCCTTCGAGGAGATCAATCTGTATTTGAATTTTTGAGCGGAAAGCATCTCGTCAATTTCTTCAATCGTAACGAACGATGCTAATGATGGGATTGCTACTTTGAGAATAAAAATTTGACGAACATTAAAAAATAGATTTACTATAAAATCCGGCAGAAAATCAAAAAGATTGAAAGCAAAGCGTGCAAACAAAGCTCCAATAATTGCTAAAAAATAAAGTCCCACCCCGCACGCCATTCCGAGTCCAAGAGCAATTACCAAAGAACTCGCCTCGCGAGGATTATTGAGACTATACCTGTAACGGACGATTGTAGCCGCACCCATCAGTCCGAAAGCCCGTGCGATGTCAGTTCCGATTATCATCATCATCAATGCGGCAGCAAAACTAAGAATTATGTGAGCTTCCATTACGGCAAAACCATAGGCATCAATATTTCTTCTGAAAGAAACTAATGCACCAAGCAATCCTGCGAGAAAGAATGAAATTATTGTCTGCCACACACTCGTCGAGCCTGCAATTTCGGGGAGAATAGATTCTTTTTTAAGCAGACCCCAAATATCAGATTGTCCAAAGGAGAGTTGTGGAATGAATATTAAAGCGAATACGGAGAGAATAATTATGTTTTTTAATACTGATTTTTTGTTCATTTTTTACAAAGTTGTTATGTTTGAGAATTAATTAGTATCAGTTTTATGCTAAAGTTAGACTTTTTCTGATTGAAATTAAATACTTGATTTAAATCACATAAAAATAATCGTCGTATGGATTTTATTGAACCTAAAGCACAAAACGAACTTAAATCAATTTTAAGCGACTCAGTTTCGGGAAGTGCTCAACTACTCGAAAATATCAACGCTTATATTATCGAACATGTTACGGATAAAGTTGAATTGAAAATTGTTATCGATCTCCTCGAAAAGCAATTTCCTCTGTTTACGACTATTCAAAAACATCTTTCAACCCTTAGAGCGATGGTCCAAACTTCCTCAATTGAAGAAATAATTCAATTTTTGAAAACTTTCAAAATCGAAAATGAAAAAAAGTTTATTAGCATATACCTTAACGCTAAGCCGATTCTGAGTAAACTTGAAAAAATAATTTGCATCTCGAACAGTAGGACTCTTCAGAAACTGTTCAAAATGCTTCGTGAAGATAAACCAGGACTTAAGATAGTAGTTCTTGAATCCCAACCAGGAGGTGAAGGCAAAATTCTTGCTAAAAGTTTAAAGGAGACTGGCATACCTGTAAAATTCATCAAGGATTCTAAAATGAAGGAGTATGTTCAAATCATTGATGCCGCAATTATCGGATGTGATGCAATCTCAGAGGGCGGCGATGCAATCAATAAAATTGGAAGTAAACAGCTTGCATTAGAATGCAAATTAGCAGACAAGCCTGTATATGTTGTAGGAGATAAAAGTAAGATTGTTTCTCAGGAGCGTTTCAATAATTTTCTCAAATTTGATTTACAAATCCCAAATCGTAACCTATTTGAAGTCATTGAGAAAGACTTGATAACGAAGATTATAACTGACTGAAGTTACGCAGTCAACGCTATTTTCATTCCAAATAGGTTCTCTCGATGCTTCCGACCCCATCCTCTCCAAAGGATCCTTCGGATAAACTGCATAGGCGGTAAAGCAGGTCGGAAACTCGAGAACCTGCAAATATAG
>JAHJVF010000494.1 GCA_018828505.1 Bacteroidota bacterium
CAAGAGAAGGAGTGAACTTGAAGTCCCTCTCTTGAAAGAGAGGGATTTAGGGTGAGTTATGTTTCAAAAACAGAGTTTTCTATCAGTATCAATTAAATCCTCAAAGAGTATCGCTAAAGACGTTTTATTAATTGTCTATTCCACAGTACAACATGATTCTTTTTTACACCCCATTTTTTTAATTTGTTGTTCTCTTTTAATTGCCTCAGGTTTTGTATCAAAACGTTCAAAGTGGACTAACTTCCAAGGAATTCCTCTACTCGAAAATTTTCCCCATCCCTCATTGTGTCTTTGTACCCTCAAATCTAAATCTGCAGTATATCCTACGTAATACTTATCAATCTTTTCGGAAAACAATATGTAGACAAACCATTTTTCCATAAACAGAAAAGCCGCTTAAAATAGCGGCATAAAATTAAGATTGCGGGGTCGACCCCGATTCACTTCGTTCATCGGGACAGGCGAGACTTCCCGAACCGAACTTATTCGTTAATCAATTCGATTTCGGTTCGGGACGGCCTCCTGCGTGAATTAGCTTTTCAATATATTTTTTGCTTTTTTTCTTTTTTATCTCTCGTTCTCTTTTAATCGCTTCTGTTTTTGCAGCAAATTTTTCATAGTAAACTAATTCCCAGGGAATCCCCTTACAAGTATATCTGCCCCATGCTGAATTATGTCGCTCCAATCGCCACTCTAGGTCTTCAGTGTAACCAATGTAATGTCTATTTAAGCTTTTAGAGTAAATTATATACACATACCACATTTTGATTCCCTAATAAAAAAAGCTCGGTTTTAAATTCCGAGCTTCTTACTTGCGGGGTCGACGAGACTCGAACTCGCGGCCTCCTGCGTGACAGGCAGGCGTTCTAACCAACTGAACTACGACCCCAGTACTTAGAGAACAAATTAAACATACTCTAATTGAGCAAAATGCGATGCAAGTTTAAGAAAATATTTTGTTGTTATCAAATCATAATTTTGTGACTAAATCAAAATATTTTGTAAGTTGCTCTAACCATATAAGTTTGTAATTAAAATCGGTATCCAAAATGAAAAATAATATTTTATTGAGTGTGTTATTCGTCGCAACTGTATTAATAATTTTTGGCTGTGAAAAGTCCCCAGTTGAAAAGGGTTCTCCAGAGTACATTAGCGAAATCAATGATTGGCACAAGAGGCGAATTGAAAATTTGAAGAAGGAAAGCGGCTGGCTGAATCTTATCGGTCTTTTTATTTTAAAGGAGGGCGAGAACACTTTTGGAAGTAGTGAGGAAAACGACTTTATCTTGGAATCCGAAATACCCAAAAAACTTTGTACGTTCATTTTGGAAGATAGCGTGGTAAAGTTTAAGAGTGAATTAGAAGTAAAGATTTATTCTAATGGAAATCAAATTGATTCAATGATTTTGCAACATGATCTTACTGGCAAACCTACGATTCTTGAGTATGGGACACTAAAATTTTTCATCATTAAAAGAGGAAAAAAATTTGCTCTGCGTGTTCGAGATTTAAATGCACCGTTGCTGAAACAGTTTGAAGGGATTGAAAGATTTCCAGTTAATGATGATTGGAAAATCAACGCTGATTTCATCACTTACGATCCACCAAAAATAATGAGAATATCAAATGTTATCGGAACGGTTGAGACTGAAATCTCAACGGGTAAAGTGAGTTTTTCGATGGAAGGTAAAACTCACACCATTGATGCAATAGATGCCGGAAGTGATCTTTTTATTCTTTTTGCCGATGAGACAAGCGGTAAAGAGACATATGGAGCAGGAAGATTTCTATATTGCAGTAGGCCTGATTCGAATGGAAAAGTGATTCTGGATTTTAACAAAGCTTACAATCCTCCATGTGTATTTACACCTTATGCGACTTGTCCATTACCTCCACCGCAGAATCATTTAAAGCTTGCGGTTACTGCTGGTGAGAAGAATTACGGCGATCACTGAGTCGAAAACATTTAGTAAAATTGTCACTTTCCTTTGTGTTTAAAGTTTTCTATGATTGCATTAGAACTTATTATTTTAATATTAGAAGATTCTAAGATCAAACTGATGAGATTTACATCTTGAAAAAAATTATCTCCATACTTTGTGTTTTTCTCCTCATCCTCCAATCATTTGGATTCGTCTATATCCATTTCCAGCTAAAGTTTTTTTATAAAAAGGAAATGCACCGACAAATCGAATCAGGGCTCCATATTGAATTGGTTGAACAAATTGTACTCCACAGCGATGACATTATAAGTGGGAAAGTAAACTTCATTCGACTAGATGATAGGGAATTCAAGTTAAATGGAAAACTATACGACATTGTCCGAATGAATACAATTGGAGACAGTATTTTCTATCAGTGCATTAACGACACTAAAGAAGAAGAACTTGAACTCCAATTTGTTAAGTTGGTAGTGAATAACTTAAGCGGTAATGAAACCCCGATTCCTATAAGAAACAATTCTCAAATATTGAATCTCGATGCGATTGCGACTCAAAGCGATTACTTCAAAAGGATTGCCGAAAAGATTACAATTTATTCTCATGTAATAGCGAAAGTGCTACAACCCACATTGGAAATTCCTTTCCCCCCACCGAAAAATTCTCCCACACTGAGCTGATATATTTTACTACGATCTCAGAATTCAAAAAAATGATCAGAGACTAGCATAATATTAGGGTACCTCTAAAAACTATTAGTTTTCTTGGCGACTTACATTTTATGGTTACTCATAGTTATTTATTAATTGGGCTAAAGCCCTTGATGTGAGCGGCGTTTCAATAACC
>JAHJVF010000522.1 GCA_018828505.1 Bacteroidota bacterium
AACACCTGAGGCAAGCTCGCCCATCGCGACAAGTTTTTCGCGCTGCTGCATCTGCTTCTCCATTGCCCTGAGTTCAGTGATATCTCTTAGCACAGCGGTAAACGAATCCAACTTTCCATCCCTGTCATAAACGAAACTTGTATCGACAGATAACATCTTCTTACGGTTGTTGCAAGTAACCTGAAATTCAAAATCTTTCAGTGGATTTCTACTCAACAAACTCTCGATAATAACTTTTAATTGACCATCCATAAATTGCGAAATGTTTTTTCCCACCGCTTGGTCAATAGAGACCGAGCAAAGTTCCTCTGCTGACCTGTTGAATATAGTTATCTTCCCTTCCGAATCTGTAGTTATCACCGCATCTGCCATATTTTGCAGGATGCTTCCGGTATAGGTTTGCACTTTTTGATATTCTCTAGATACCATCTGCAAATTTTGATTTACAACTATAATACTGATGACAATTACAGATATTACTAACAATACGAGAGAAATTATAATAGCCCTTCGAAACATCCTCTCTTCCATAGCATTAACTTCATCCATCGCAAGCCCCAAACGAAGTAAGCCGAAATTTTCACCGTTAATTATAAAATTTTTTACAACTTCATAAACATCCTTATCCTTAAAACTTGTTACACGTGTCGATATCGAACCGGTTTTATAAGCCTCCATCAAAAATTCATCGTCTTCAATTGGGTTCATCTCATCTACAGATTTGCTCGCTGCAATTATCCCTTCTTCATCTTGTAACAAAATATATTCTGTACTGCTTTTGTCGCCCAAGTCTTGTATCATTTTGCCGAAACCGATCCTCTTGCGGAATTCTAAGAGATACTCGGCATCAATATTCACTACGACTGCGCCTCTTTTATTACTTGCGCGGCGGACTGCAACTGCATATCGGGTGCCATTTTCATAACGAGCTTCTTTCAGTCCTATCACAATTTCATCTTTTTCATCTTTCAATATTGGCGCAATAAAATCGACGGGCGAATGTTTCTCACGTATGCGTTGGTGTTCCGGTTCAGGAATATTGCTGCTTAAAATTTTGTTCCCCTTGGCGTCAAATATATTTATCCGGTAAACTTTATTTTCTTCAGCAATTCGCTTCAAGTCGGAAATGTTCAGCGTTTTGAAACTGTCGATATAAGCAACCGTCCTCGCTATCGTAAGCAGCCTCTCGGCAATTTGATTTTCCACTTCAGCGTTCGATAATACTGTGTTTTTACTGCTAAGGGTGATAGTCTCTATAAGCGAAGTGGCTTCTTCTGTCATCAGATGATAAAGTTCATCACGACTTTGTGATAACTCGAAAAAAGCGGAGACAACCATAATAATTGCCAAAACAATAGTGATTGCAATTATATAGCGCGGCTGAATAATTTTATAATATTTAGATTTAGAATTTTTCTTTTGCATTTATCGACGTCTTTTTGTAAAAATACTCACTGCTCACCGTCCATATCTCACATCAACTTTTCATCGTCTGCGCTTCAAAAACACCAAAAGAACTGCACCCGTTGCAAACCCGCCGATGTGTGCCCACCACGCAACACCGCCAGCGTCAGCGCCAATACCCAACGATAGCATACCGCTAACCAATTGCATAATAAACCAGATACCTAAGAAAAGATACGCAGGCAATTCGACGAGTTGAATAAAGAAGAAAATTGGGATTAAAGTCAAAATTCTTGCCGTTGGAAAAAGTAAGATGTAAGCTCCCAACACACCGGCTATCGCTCCGCTGGCGCCGACCATCGGAATCTGCGATACCGGGTTAATAAAAATCTGTGTAAATGCTGCGCCCAATCCGGCTAAAAGGTAGAATAATAGATATCGAAGATGACCAAGCCGGTCTTCTATGTTATCTCCAAACACATAAAGAAAAAGCATATTCCCAATCAGATGCAGCCAGCCGCCGTGCATAAACATTGATGTAAAGAGTGGAAGGAAAGTCATGGTGTCGAAGTTGAACGTTTGCACATCGGTCATCAACCTGACCGGGACAATTCCGAAAGTGTATATGATTTGTTCGTAGTGTTTGCTAAGTAAAAATTGGAATAAGAATATGATAACATTCCCACCGATTATGATGTAATTGATAAAAGGCGTTGTGCGGTGGGGGTTAATGTCTCGAAGCGGTATCATGACTCGATATTAGATGTGAGATTTAATTTATCGCTCAGCCATTTTGAGAAATCGTGTAAGCATTCTTCGCTGATTTCGTGATCCGTTGGATATTCTTTGTAGGTTAAATCTACGTTTAAATTGGCGAGAAAATCTTTTGTCTTGCGACTGTAATCTATCGGTATTACAGAATCATACTCGCCGTGTGCAATAAAGATTTTATTTTTATTCATTTCAACAAGACGATATTTAATTACGGTAT
>JAHJVF010000009.1 GCA_018828505.1 Bacteroidota bacterium
AGGATCCTTTGGAAAAGAAGTTAACCCCGACTTACATTTTCTTGGTTTTGAAGTTTTTCTTATTGGTGTTTCTCTTTCAAAACCTTAGAAAATGTTAGTCGATTTGTCATTAGCGCTTTTCTAATGACAAATTTGGGTTAACCTTTTTCTTTTTTCAATCGGCTAAGAATTTTAGATTTCCATTTTGGATAAATGACATTATTAAATTTTGTTAATCCTTCAGAAAAAAGTATCATTAGTCCGATCATTAAAATAACTCCAATGATCGTTTTAATTACATTGAGATTATTTCCAAGGAAACTCTTTACTCCAAGATTCCATGAACTTCCGTAAAGAATCATAACATGAAGAACGTAAATTTCAAGGGAGTTTTTGCTCGCGTTTCTGAGGAATTGGGGAATACTTTTTATCGAAATAGAAACAAGAGCGAACAAACTTCCAAAAATCAAAACTGTACCGAAACGGGAATAAACTAAGTTTGGACTTATCGTCCAGAATGATGAATTGTTAAAAATCAGCAATTCGAAAAAATTTAAACCCAAAGCACCAACAATAAAAATAATTCCAAACTTCAGCTGGACTTTTGAAAGTGTAATTAAATCTGTGAAATAGCTTTTACGCTGAAAATATATTCCAAGGGCACCTCCAAGAAATAAATAAGCTCCCCAAGGAAATAATGGAAATAGAGAACCTGTTGCCTGCGAAAACCATGACGAAAGTGAGAGAGGCAGCCAATGTTCCCATTCAATCAATTTCACAATTGGATGGAACATTAGAAATAGAAATGAAATGCCTAATAAAGGTTTGATCGCATCAAATTTGAATCTGCGGGCGATGGTTTCGATACCTAACAAGATTAAAAGACTTACACCGATCAACTGTAAGATATCAACAGCGAAAAATAATTGTATCATTTGATATGTAACGTGTGTCCAATGAAATGGAGATGGGGTAGGTGATTTCATTAAATAGCCGATAACAATAATCAAAAGAGCGCGCCGAATCGTCTTTCTTGAAATGAGTTTAAATTTTTCGGGTGAATCAGTTCTTCGGAATCTCACCCCATAAACAAATCCGGAAGCAAATAAAAATAGTGGGGCAGTCAACCCGCGAAAGAATAGCCATGTATTGAATCCAACCGAACCTGGCAGGCGGTGGTCGTAGCTTAGCAGAACATCGACAGTGTGACCGTGCACCATCATAAAGATTGCAACGAATCTGAGAAGGTCTATGAAGATTACTCGTGAACTGGTTAAATCTTTTTGACTTACAATTTGGGTCATTCAGTGTTCTAAAATATCAAGAAGAAAGAAACATTACAAATGCAATGAGTAAAAAGGTCAGGACATCGTTACCAGGTGGGAAGGGTACGAGAGAGAAAATGTTATTGTCCAAATTTCTTCATCATTCCGCACTCCGAACTTCACACTCCGCACTTGAGAGAAAGGGTCATTGCCCAATCCGCCAAAGGTGGACCGTTATACTTAAATAAAACTTTTTGCTCGGGAGCTTCATTTGGTCTTCTTAACGATACTGTCCGAAAGAAACTTGCCGCTAACGATTTGCAGGTTTACGAAGTTTTTGGCTGGTTGACTTCGATAAACCATCGCTTTATAGCCAATACTCAAAAGACTTGACTAACCTTTGATATATTTGCTTAAGAGCAGCAAAAAATTTAGCGTAAACGTCGTAAACCTGCTGTTATATGAAGTTGCAGGCTAATCTCTTTATCTATAAATATTCTTCTAACACTAACACTTCTATTTCCTTAACTTTCTTCAAGTTTTTATCATTGGTTATAAAAAGAGTTCCATTGTTTTCTATTCCTATTGCAAATTGTATAGCATCAGGTGTTCTTATTCCATAACGCGGTAAACCGCAATGGAAGATGTTTGATGGAAGATGGAAAATGTGGAAAGTCATTCTAAAAATATTTTGACACAAAAAACAAAAAGTTACATGCCAATACTATATTGTGCTCTTAGTTCTGCTGCTTTTTCTGCAATTATTGGGTCTACAGAATAGATAATAAAATTGGCCGAATTCAGAAGGAATTGTCGGTATTTTTCAAATATATCTTTTTTTGATTTTCTCAAAGGTTCTGTAAGAACTTCTATAAGTGTAATTACAGATGAAAATGCGTTATAATTAAAATTGTCTTTTATCAATTTGAATATCTCATCTGTAATCTTACCAAAATCCTTATGTTCTTCAATAAAATATATGATAGGAGCACTATCAAACATTATTCTTCTATGTCGTTCGATTATTCTTTTTATTCCCATGATGCCCTTTCCTTATTAACATATTCCTGAGCATCTATCCCTTCCCAGATTTCTTTGCCCACCCCTTTTATGTCATAAATATTGACCTTACAATTTCTTTCGAGATATACAGAGATTTCCAACATCAACTTAGAGAGAAGAATCATCTTTTCATTATTTGGGAGTTGCGAAATTTCTTTATAAATTCTCTCAGTGTTTGTATTGATCATCTTACATTTCTCCTTTTATTAACCTGCAGTTTCAGATAACATTTGTAATTACGCAATCCCGACATTCGTCGGGACAAGTTATTGTCCCCCTACTTCATAACCCGCTCCCGCCTGCCTCTGAATATTCTACGTGGCGGGCAGGTACGGCGGGTAGCGGGCAAGTCGGGATAAACTGTAATTATTTCTTTTATTTTTTTCCTGGATCCAGCCCCGCCACAACATAGCTATGAAGTGGCAGGAATTTTCTCTTTTACCTTCAGGCTGGACCGACAAATTTAAGTTCGTGATTTTTAAGTAAAAAATCAATTTGACATAGTAAAAAGGGTCAGGACATCGTTACCAGGTGGAAGGGTACAAGAGGGACCCGCCACAGCATAGCCCGCCTACGCAGGCTGTTGCAACCTGCCCGCCGAACTTGGACCCGCCAGCCTCTCGAAGTTGAATGGGGCGGGCTGGTTGATGAGGCAGGCGGGAAAGCCAAATTCTTCATGCCGAATGAAGTGAACTACCTTAAAGTAGAATGAAAATGAGATTTTTCAGTCGTCCGTCAGCCGACGGACTCCTTCAACCAGCCCGCTCTACCTGGCGGTAGACAGGCTCGTGCAACAGAAGATGGCTGGCGGGAATGACATTCCGCAACAGCCTGCTACGGCGGGTGGCAGGGATGATTTACAAAACTTTTTTTTCTTATTCTGATTTGAGACATCTCATTCACCAGCTTCCTTCAACGCTTCGTTTTCCAAATCTTGTGTCAATCGGAAAGCAGATGCTTTTAGCTTAGTCAGATATGGTTTTATAGAATCGATTATTCCGTTGGTTTTTGCTTTGATAATTATACCAAGAGTTCCTGTTACATGAAGCCCCAATTTTTCGGCAATATGTCGTGCTTTTAAGTCATCAAGTATAAGTGTGCATTCATGGATTTTATAGCTAAGGCAATTGCACTCGCTTCACCTTTATCAAGTTGTAATTCAAGAATTTGTTGAAGTGATTTATTAATTGGTGATTTTATTTCTACCCAATCGGGAGGACTTTCGCCAAATTCAAATGCAACTTCCGGTGTAGTTGTAATTCGCCCGTAGATATGACGCAGGAGATCTAACTCACATATATTACATAATGCGACAAGTCGCAATGGTTGATGTTTGATGCCTGCCCGCCGAAACGCAGTGTAGGCGGGGAAAATGGAAAATGGGAAAAATTATTTAAAAATATCTTGACGCAAAAAACAAAAAGTTACATGACAATACTATAAAACAATAAAACAGCTTGTATCTGAAATTATTGTCTTATGCATTTTTTACATCTCTTGCCAGATCGCTTGCAGGATAATTGAATATTGAGACGTTGTATTTACTCAGTAGTTCTGCAAATGCTCTTTTTGTGAGTCCGGCAAGTTCTGCCGCTTGTCCAAGAGAGAGTTTAGCCTGCTCGTAAAGTCGAGTAGCAACAAGCATTGCAACTTCTTTATCATCGATATCAAGAGTATCGGGTATGTTAATCAATTAGTAATCAAATTGAATGCAAAATGGCAAAAATATTTAGATAGCTTTAAGAACTAAATTAGGAATAATAAAAGATTCTTTAATTTTGGTTCTACCGTTAATTGCCTGCCTGCGGTAGAGGCAGGTGTGAAAACAAGTCAAGCCCGCCTGCCTCAAAGCTACAAGTTCGGCGGGCAGGTTGTCCGTTAGACATGCCTGCTTGCCGAATGAACCTTATAGCCTCATATTCGTTCAGCAGGCAAGATTTATTTCTCCCGCAGATACCGCTAATTACCGCTGATTTTTTCTCTGCGTTCATCTGCGAAATCTGCGGGAGAATTTTTGTAATATGTTACAGACACAAAAAATAAATCCATCTTTTAAAACTTGTTTGGTTCTGGCTTGCCCAGGTTAGGTGTTAACTGTTTCATATTAAAAAGTTAGAAATTTTTTTGATTGGTTACAACTTACAAACTCCTTTGTTGTTGGAATGTTCTGACATTCACGAATTAGTTTCCGTTGCAAATGTATCATTATTTGAATTCAATGCTTTATCACATTTGCATGAATGAGGTTATTACAACAAAGTAATTTCCGCATTTTCAATTTGTAATCTTATTCACCTATGACAAGTAGAAAACACCACTTCTTTGCTCAATTGACTTTCAAAACGATATTTGATAATTTGGATTCGTTGATTTGGCGATAACGTCGCCAATAATTTCAAAGACATCCTGTTCTCAATGAACATTATTGTAAAATATGCTTTTCTTAATACGATCAAATCTTATAGCTTATGCAATTTAATTCTTAAACTAAATCCTAATCAAATTAATTTATTTATTTTAGAAGGAGTACATTAATGGGATGGTTTACCCGGACTTTTAGTTATTCAATCGGGAAAAAGTTGATAATGGCTCTTACCGGTTTGTTCCTGGTCATTTTCCTTTTGATTCATTTATTTGGAAACATCTTTTTATATGTGGGGAAGGATGCTTTCAATTCGTATGTCCATACATTAAATGAAACCGGACTGAAAATTCCAATAAAAATTTTAGAAGTTTTTCTTGCACTCGGCTTCTTATTCCATATGGTAGATGCTGTGTGGCTCTGGATAAAGAACCGAATTGCACGCGGAGTCGGCTATAAAATTAAAAAGCCCGATCCGGACAGCACTTTTGCTTCAAGAAATATGATAATCTCTGCGTTACTGATTTTTGTATTTCTTGTTGTTCATCTAAGAAATTTTTGGTACGCATTTCATTATGGTGATAAAGCTCCGGATGTTACGAATTTTGATATCGTTGTGAGTGTATTTCACGATCCATTTTATGTAACGCTTTATTTAGTCGCAATGGTTTTACTTGGATTGCATCTTTATCATGGATTCCAAAGTGCCTTTCAGACTTTAGGTTTGAATCACAAAAAATATACTCCGCTCATTGTTGGACTTGGAAGATTCTATGCGATCTTTGTGTCTTTAGCCTTTGCGTCATTCCCAATTTACTTCTTTTTCTTTGTGAGGTAGAAATGAAACTAGATTCTAAAATTCCTGCTGGTTCAATTCAAGAGAAGTGGACAAACTATAAATTCAATCTTAAACTTGTTAATCCAGCAAATAAAAGAAAATACAGTGCGATTGTTGTAGGTACCGGTCTTGCCGGAGCGTCTGCTGCTGCATCTTTAGCTGAATTAGGTTACAATGTCACAGTAATAACTTTTCACGATAGTCCCCGCCGTGCCCACAGCATTTCCGCACAGGGTGGAGTTAATGCCGCAAAGAATTATCCGAATGACGGAGACAGCATCTACCGTTTATTTTATGATACTATCAAAGGGGGAGATTATCGTTCTCGCGAAGGAAATGTTTATCGATTAGCTGAGGTAAGTAATAATATCATCGACCAATGTGTCGCACAAGGTGTTCCTTTCGCGAGAGATTATGGTGGATTATTAGACAACCGTTCCTTTGGCGGTGCTCAAGTATCGAGAACATTTTATGCCCGCAGTCAAACAGGTCAGCAATTACTTCTCGGTGCCTACAGTGCATTGAGCAGACAGGTTGGAAAAGGTAATATTAAAATGATTACACGCCGCGAGATGCTGGGACTTGTTGTTGTAGATGGTTTAGCTCGTGGAATTATAGCACGTAATCTTGTTACGGGAGAATTGGAAAGATATTCGGCCGATGCAGTACTGCTTTGTACGGGTGGTTACTCTCGAGTATTTTTCCTTTCAACAAGTGCAATGAATTGTAATGCAACAGCAATTTGGCGGGCACACAAAAAGGGCGCTGCGTTTGCAAATCCATGTTATACACAAATTCACCCGACTTCACTTCCGCTTCATAGTGAACAGCAATCAAAATTGACTTTGATGAGCGAGAGTCTGAGGAACGATGGAAGAGTTTGGGTCCCGAAAAAAATAAAAGACACCAGAAATCCAAATGAAATTCCCGAAGAAGAACGTGACTACTTTCTCGAAAGAAAATATCCTTCATACGGAAACTTATCACCCCGGGATATTTCATCACGAAGTGCAAAAGAAGTTTGTGATGCCGGTTACGGAATAGGTGAAACAGGGCAGGCTGTTTATCTCGATTTTGCCGATTCAATCAAACGTCTCGGAAAAAATGTGATCGAAGAAAGATATGGAAATCTGTTCCAAATGTATGAAATGATCATAGATCAAAATCCATATGAAGTACCGATGATGATCTTTCCTGCCCCTCATTATACGATGGGAGGACTTTGGGTTGATTATAATTTGATGAGTACAATTCCCGGCTTATTTGTTCTTGGCGAAGCGAATTTCTCCGATCATGGTGCGAATCGTCTCGGGGCGAGTGCTCTTATGCAGGGGCTCGCCGACGGTTATTTCGTAATTCCATATACGCTCGGAGATTATTTTGCCTCGAATAAATTCAAGCCTGTAAAAACCGACCACGAAGAATTCGTCAAAGAAGAAAATCTTTTAAAAGGTCAAATCGAGAAACTTCTTTCAATTAACGGAAAGCGGACGGTTGATGATCTTCATCGTCAGCTTGGTAAAATAATGTGGGAATATGTTGGTATGGGTAGAAATGAACAAGGTTTGAAAAAAGCAATCGGTGAAATTAAAAAATTACGTGAAGAATTCTGGAATAATGTAAATGTGCCTGGTTCGGATAAAGATCTAAATCAAGCACTTGAACGTGCAGGCAGAGTCGCTGATTTCTTCGAGCTTGGAGAATTAATGGCAGTCGATGCACTTCAAAGAAATGAATCATGCGGCGGGCACTTCAGGGAAGAGTATCAAACCGAAGAAGGCGAAGCGAAGCGCGACGATGAAAATTATACATATGTTTCCGCATGGGAATTTGATCAAGTTGGTAAGTGGAATCTGCACAAAGAACCTCTTGTATTTGAATATGTTAAACCATCTACGAGGAGTTATAAATAATGAGTGGAAAAACGTTAAACCTGACATTAAAAGTCTGGCGTCAACCAAATAGTTCTTCTAAAGGAAGTTTTGTTACTTATCATGCAAAAGATATTTCGCCGGATATTTCATTCCTCGAGATGATGGACCTCGTAAACGAAGAATTAGAAAGTAAAGGCAAAGATCCAATCGCAATAGAGCAGGACTGCCGCGAAGGGATCTGCGGATGCTGCGGACTTGTAATCAATGGCAGACCTCATGGACCGCTGAAAGGAATTACAACATGTCAGCTTCATATGCGGCATTTCAAGGATAAAGAAACAATTTGGATAGAACCATGGCGTGCAAAAGCATTCCCGGTCATCAAGGATCTCATCGTAGATAGAAGCGCGTTTGATACTATAATTCAAGCAGGTGGATTTGTGTCGGTAAACACCGGGGGTATTCCTGATGCTAATGCTATCCCAATTCCCAAAGAAATTGCCGAACTCGCAATGGATGCAGCTTCGTGCATTGGTTGCGGTGCTTGTGTTGCCGCTTGCAAAAATGCATCGGCAATGTTATTTGTGAGTGCCAAAATCTCTCAATTAGCTTTACTGCCGCAGGGAAAAGTCGAGCGAGAAATGAGAGTTGAAAACATGGTCGCAAAGATGGACGAACTTGGTTTCGGAAATTGCACCAACATTAGTTCGTGCGAAGCTGAATGTCCGAAGGAAATCAAAATAACTAATATTGCACGGTTGAATAGGGAGTTTATTCGAGCAAAATTAATTTCTGCAGAATAAATTCTTCACTTTGGGCTGCCACGGTCTGAACTGTGACAGCAAGGGCAAGTCATTTTCACGACTTACTTCCCGGACATAGTGGGGCAAGATTTGACAATCCGGTCAATTTTAAACTCATAAAATAATTTTATAATAGTATTGCATTACTAAATATTATTATCTAAGTTAGGAATGAACTCCTAACAATTTCATAATAAAATGTTAGACCAATTATATTCACTTAGCCAGCATTTTCTAAAGATCAATTACAGAGAATACGAACGCTATTTTTTAAGATGCGCTCCGTTTCAGAGTCGGTTCTCTATCCTTATTGGTCAAAGAGGAGTTGGTAAAACAACTGCTATCACGCAGTTCTTGCTTAGTCATTCCAAAAAGGATTTCTTCAGCAAAAAAATACTTTACGTTCAAGCGGATCATTTTCTTGTAAGACAAAAATCCCTTTATGAAATTGCCGAAGAATTTTCTCTCGACGGCGGAGAAATTATCTGCTTCGATGAAATTCATAAATACTCTAATTGGTCTCAAGAGCTGAAAAGCATTTACGATACTTTCCCGAAACTAAAGATCATCGCATCGGGCAGTTCAATACTTGAAATAAAGAAAGGAAGCCACGACCTAAGCCGAAGAGCGATCATCTACAAACTTTTTGGAATGTCGTTCCGCGAGTTTCTTGAATTGACTCTTGACATCAAGCTGAAAGAATACAAACTGACTGATCTTCTGAAAAGTCATCAAAGGATTGCAAGCAAAATAATTGAAGCAGTTGAAGCAAAAGGGGAGAAAATAATTCCGCTTTTTAACAGCTACTTAAAATATGGTTACTATCCTTTCTTTCTTGAGCACAAAGATCACGCACTTTATTACATCGCTTTGGAACAGAACATCCATACAACAATTGAGAGCGATCTTATTTCAGTTTATCCTTCCCTTTCAGGCAACAGCATAAATAAAATCTCTAAACTGCTTTCTATTCTGGCTAAGCAAGTCCCCTACACTCCGGATATGAGAAAGCTGAAAACAATTCTTGAGCTTGGCGATGAACGAACGCTGAAACTTTATCTAAAATATCTTGAAGATGCGGGCATTGTTCATCTGCTCTCGAAGAAAGGGGGCGGATTGAGACAGCTTGAAAAACCTGAAAAAATTTATTTGAACAACCCAAATCTTATTTATGCAATATCTCCGGCAAGCGAAGTGAACGTTGGCAGTTTGAGAGAAACATTTTTTATAAACACATTAAGCGCGCAGCATACAGTTGATTATACCTTAACCGGCGATTTCGAAATTAACAAAAAATTTGTTTTTGAAATCGGCGGTAAGAATAAAGACTTTACACAGATAAAAAATTTAAGAAACTCTTACCTTGCTTTAGATAATATTGAAATAGGAGTTGGTAGCAAAATACCGCTTTACCTATTTGGTTTTTTATATTAAAAAAAAGTGAAACAAGGAAGAAATTACTTTAGCTGTCACTGTCCACACAGTGGCAGTAATGAATTGGTCATTGACTGGTCAGTGACAACCCGGTAATCTTCGATTGCTCTCCTTGACAAAACTTTAAGCATTGTCTAAATTGGTTTAGAGAAAATTTAAGTTTATGATAAAGAGGAAAAAATGGAACAGATAACGATTTATGAATTAGAAAAAAATATACCCCTGCTCATTCAAAAAGTCAAAGAAGGTGAAGAAATAGTAGTTACACATGAAGGAAAAGCTATATTTAAAATTTCACCTGTCTTGAAGAATGATAATAAAACTGGTTTCGGAAGTGGAAAGGATGATATTATCTTTATAGCGGATGATTTCGATGAAACTCCAGAAGATCTTAAGGAATACATGCCTTGAGGGTACTACTTGATACTCAAAGCTTTCTTTGGTTTGTAAAGGGAGATGAAAGGTTGAGTAATAACGCAAGAAATGCTCTCGGCGAATCTAATCTTGATAAATATATAATTCTTCCTTTTCATCACAAAGATCCCTTTGATAGATTGATTATTTCTCAATCATTAGTTGAGGTGATTCCAATTGTTAGTTCAGATAATATTTTCGATCGCTATAGTATTGTGAACAATATTTTTGTTTTTTATGTCAAAATATTTTAGGAGGTTTTTACCATTTTCCATATTCCATCAAACATCTTCCATTGCGGCTTGCCGCACTATGGAGTTGACAGAATTTGGTGAACACAAACTTTTTGAAACATGATGACTTTTGTGAATGATGAAAATCAAATATGAAATGATTATCTATTGGAGTAATGAAGATAAGTGTTATGTTGTGGAAGTTCCTGAGTTGCCAGGATGCATGGCAGATGGTTTAACTTACCAAGAGGCGATCTCGAATGCAGAAATAATTATAAACGAATGGATTGAGACCGCCAAAGAGATTGGGCGCCCAATTCCTAAACCAAAAGGGAGACTAATTTACGCTTCCTGCCCGCCAAATCAATAGCGAGGCAGGCGGGAATGATTCTATATTATGTTCGATAGAGAAAAACAAATCGTAATAAATAAATTCTGTGATGTGATCTTTAAAGATCATAACGAAATTACTTTGGGGAAGGTCATTTCTTTGCCGATTCCTGAAGCTATTAAAAAATATTTTGATGAAGATATTAAGCAGCGTCTCGATCGCGAATTAGCTGAGATCAAAAATTTTTCCACATTTGATTTTGAGAAACGGGAAGTTAAACCGCTTCTTTCTGAATTGTCAGTTATATTGAAGATAACCAAATCGTTCAATGCAAATGAATTTTCTACTTCATTAAAATCAGCGTTAGATTTCAGCATCGATTACCTGCTGCGTCCCTGCGAAACTTTAACATACTTTGTTTTCGATTTTAAAGATATTCAACCTAATGAGTTCATTCTTCAGCGATTGAAATTTGTAAAGGATTATGAATACCTTCCCGAAATAATAAAAGGTTATCTGAAGCGGAAAGGATTTGATTCGATCGGGAAGAAAGAATTTCTCTCGCTCGTTAAAAAAGCTGATCTAGAATACACAATGGAGTTTACTATTCTTGACCATTACGAAATGTTTAAATCTTTCAGAGACTATCTGAATAAGTTAGATCTATTCCTTACTTCGAACGCAGAGGCTGAGGCATTTCAGATATTTTTGATGGATAAGGGACAAGATAGTTTTGCAGCTTTCATTGAAGAAAAAAAGAAAGAACTGATCGATCCGCGTCTTGATTTCAAATCTTTTCTCCAATCAATAACACTGCCTCGAACTAAAGCTGCCCGAACCTCTAATGCATTAGATTTTCTTGAAGACCAAACAAAGATAGTCCCGGCAGAAAAAGTTCAAGAACCATCCATAGAACATTTACCCGAATCAGAACCTGAAAAAATTTCCGATACGGCAGTTGAATCACGGATTAAAGATACTTCTGAATTTTCATTCGAGCCGAGTGTAGAACAATTTTTCGAAGAGAAAATTGAAAATACATCCGAACTCAAATCAAATGCTTGGAAAGATAATGCTCTGTTTAAGAAGCTCACTCAACCAGATGAATCAAAAAAAACAGATTTTGCTCGAAATTTAGATGGGAAGATTAAAAATCGATTAAGAAAACTTGCGATCAAAAAATTATTCGATGGCAGCGAACCCGATTACCATTCAATTATGGCATTATTGGATAAAGCAGATAATTGGGATGAGGCGTCTCAATTTCTAACCGATCTATTTCAAAAAAGAAACATACAGCCCTATTCAAAAGCTGCAATCAAATTCACAGAATTTTTATACGATAACATCAGATAATATCCTTCAAAAAAATTGTTTTTAGATTACGTAGAAATATTTATTAGCTCCGGTAAAGGGGGTAAAGGTGCAGTAAGTTTTCGCCGCGAAAAATATGTACCCAAAGGAGGACCTGATGGAGGCGATGGCGGAAAAGGAGGAGATGTCATTTTCATTTCCGATTCTAATTTGTCGACTCTTCTCGATTTCAGATATAAGAGTAAATATTCAGCGCAAGATGGTGAAAACGGAATGGGCGCACTCAAAACCGGAAAAAACGGAAAAGACGTAATCTTGAAAATTCCTGTTGGTACTCTGGTCAAAGATTTTGAAACCGGACGTATTCTATATGACTTTATTGAGAATGATGAAAAATTTATCGCTGCTAAAGGAGGGAAAGGGGGAAGAGGAAATACTCATTTCAAATCTCCGACAAATCAAGCACCGAGAAAAGCTGACAATGGTATTCCCGGTGAAGAGAAGAACATCATCCTTGAATTAAAATTAATTGCCGATGTTGGTTTGGTTGGATTCCCGAATGCGGGGAAATCGACTTTGATCTCGGTTATTTCGGCAGCTAAACCAAAAATTGCTGATTATCCGTTCACTACTCTCGAACCGAATCTTGGAATTGTGAAATACAAACAATTTAATAGTTTTGTGGTTGCAGATATTCCCGGTATTATTGAAGGAGCAGCAGAGGGGAAAGGACTTGGGCTGCTATTTCTCCGACACATAGAGCGAACAAGAATTTTATTGTTTTTACTAGATTCAACTTCTGAATCTATCAGAGAGGATTATCAAATTCTTTTATCGGAGTTGAAGAATTACAGTTCTAAATTAATGAAAAAAGAACGATTGATTGCACTGACGAAAATTGATCTTCTAGATGAAGTGAAGTTAAAAGACTTGGAAAAAGAGCTTCACTCAAATCCGATTGATAAAAACATCAAACCGTTACTGATTTCGTCTGTTGCAAATATCGGAATTGATAAATTATTAAATGAAATCTGGCAGAAACTTAGAGACGAGTCTTAAAAAAGTTTTAATCTCAGCAGCAATTTTATTTACCATACTGCTGATATCGGGATTTGTTTGCCTAAGTTTCGGTACGGTAAATTTTCCTCTATCTAAAATCTTTGCTGCAATATTTTCATCAGGCGAAACAGATTCATCAATTGTAAATATTATTTATGATATAAGATTACCGCGTGTACTTACAGCAATGATGGTTGGAGCGGGACTATCCGTCAGCGGTGCCGCATTTCAAGCATTGTTGAGGAATCCATTAGCAGAACCGTATATACTTGGAATTTCGAGCGGTGGTGCATTTGGTGCAATTTTTAGTTTAGTAATTGGTGTAGGATTTATTGGAACTCAAAGTTTTGCGTTTGTAGGTGCGCTTGTCACATTTCTCTTGGTATATTCTTTTGGAAGAAGATTTGGTCAAATTGATCCAACTACGATTATTCTTGCAGGCGTAATGATCGGCGCTTTCTTCTCTGCTTTGATTTTACTGATGATATCTTTCATAGACCAAAGTCTTCGCTCTGCACTCTATTGGTTAATTGGAAATCTTTCATTCGCGAATTATCAAAGTGTTCTCACGATTTTTCCGATTCTCATAATTTCTTCACTTGTATTAGTTTCGTTCAGTCAAAGTTATAATTTGATCTCTATTAACGAAGAAAATGCAAAGCAGTTTGGTATAAATACAAAGCTTGTGAAAAATCTGACTTACTTATTTGCCAGTCTGTTGATTGGAATAATTGTTTCATTTGTTGGAATCATTGGATTTGTCGGATTACTAATCCCGCACATTTGTCGAATGATTTTTGGGAACGATAATAAGATAGTTCTTCCGACATCTTTGCTTGGTGGTGCAATTTTTTTAGTATGGGCAGATCTTATATCAAGAATTTTAATTCCGCCGGCTGAAATTCCGATTGGTGCAATAACTGCAGTCTTGGGTGCACCGATGTTTATTATTATATTAAAGCAAAAGAAGTATGAATTTTAATTTGTTGAGGTTAAAATGTTGAGTGTTGAACGAAGTGAAATCCCCGACTTGTCGGGGGAAACAGCCCGTCCCGATTTATCGGGAAAATCCCGCAATGCGGGGTTGAATGTTGAACGAAGTGAAATCCCGACCTTCGGGGTTGAACGAAGTGAAATCCCCGACTTGTCGGGGGAAACAGCCCATCCCGATTTATTGGGAAAATCCCGCTATGCGGTAAAAAGAGTTATTTTATTCTCTTTGATAATAGTCGCTTTCTCGTTCTCAAATTGTTCAGAAGGAGGGATAAATCTCTTCAGCGATCAAGATGAGGTAAATCTTGGTGCTCAAGTTGATTCCGAAATTCGCAGCAACCCTGCTGAATTTCCTATCTATT
Source organism: Bacteroidota bacterium (assembly GCA_018828505.1). Classification (GTDB taxonomy): domain Bacteria; phylum Bacteroidota; class Ignavibacteria; order Ch128b; family Ch128b; genus JAHJVF01. Next base: position 14,324 of record JAHJVF010000009.1, read on the forward strand.
CAGGAGACCCTTATGTGAGAAATTATATTAGCTCTAATATTTTTATACCGATTTTAAATTCATCGGAAGTAAAAAAACGCGGGATTTACAATTACAATTTAGAATTAATTAAGAACGATACAACATTAAATGCTTTTGCTACACCGGGTGGCTATGTTTATGTTTACACCGGATTATTAAAATATTTAGACACGGAAGCGGCGTTAGCAGGAGTGGTGGGTCACGAGATCGCTCATGCTGAAAGACGACATGCTACTCAGAGAATAACCGCCTATTATGGAATTAGCATTTTAGTGAGTTTGATACTTGGTGAGAATCCTTCGCAATTAGTTGAGCTTGTTGCAAACTTATTTACCGGACTAGCATTCTTGGCCAACAGTCGCGCAAATGAAGATGAATCAGATGACTATTCGATTCGTTATTTAAAAAGCACAAAATATTATCCCGGCGGTGTAAAATTTTTCTTTGAAAAAATGAGAGATGATGGTTTAGTCTCCTCGAAGAGTTCGCAAATTTTAACGTTCCTTTCTACTCATCCAGATCCGGTTGAACGAATAAAATCCGCAGATGGAAGATTAACCTCACAAGGAATAAAAGTCATTACCTGGACATCAAATGATCCAGATGTATTCCGCGGCAGCTATACTACGAATATTAAGAATAGGTTGAGATAAATTTAAAATTTTAGATAAATGAGCCGAATCTAAAAAGGTCATTTCAACAGTTTTCGGCTGCGTTTTTTAGTTGAAAACAAAACATTTCTATAATGATAATAGCTTTTTAGAGTAGGCTCATAAATGAAAAGGGTAAGAATTATGTTCAAAGAAAACAAGTTCGTCATTCCGGCGGCAATTTTAGGATTATTTTTTCTAATCTCAATTTTCGTGATCGGAGCTGCCTGGCGAAATCACACACGCTCAAATCAAACCATTTCCGTAACTGGATCGGCAAAAATTGATATTGTATCGGACTTCGCTGTATTGAGAGGGACGCTGACTTCGCAAGCTGCGACTGCTGCAGAATCATTTCGTTTTTTGAATAATCAAAAACCGATTTTGTTGGAATTTCTGCAGAAGTACGGCTTCCCAAAAGACAAAGTTTCTTTTCAGACTGTGAACAGTTATGCACTTTATGAAATTACATCTTCCGGAGTGCAGACAGGTAATATCCGTGCCTATGTATATTCGCAGCGATTCGAAATAATGTTTGAGGACGTCAATAAGATTCAGAATCTATCTCTCGATATAAGCAGTCTGATCGAAAAAGGAGTGAATATTTCAGTCGATATGCCTGAGTATCATTACACTAAATTGGCAGAACTCAAAATTCAAATTCAGGCGGAAGCAGCAAAAGATGCAATGAACCGTGCAGACAAAATTGCCGAATCAACCGGTAGCGAACTTGGCTCGATGCGAAGTGCACGAATGGGCGTCTTGCAGATCACACCGAAATTTTCAAACATGGTCTCCGATTATGGTGTGAACGATCTCAGCTCAATCGAGAAAGAGATCACCGCGGTTGTTAGTGCGTCTTTTGAAATACGATGATACATCAATAGTTATTGCCTGATGCTTATCCGGAAATAGGTCGAACTGCGGATTATATTTGCTGGATGTTCTAATTATTTACTGAAGTTACGCAGTCAACGCCATTTTCATTCCGAATAGGTTCTCTTCCGAAGGATCCTTCGGACGATACTTCCGACCCCATCTTCTCCAAAGGATCCTTCGGATGAACTGCATAGGCGGTAAAGCGGGTCGGAAACTCGAGAACCTGCAAATATAGGCTGGTTTTCGAGTATCCCGACCGAGATCAATTCGAGATGTCCGAAGGATCCTTTGGATGGGTCGGGATGTATCGAGAAAACCATGAAAAATTTTGTTGTTGTAACATCTCCAAAGGATCCTTCGGAATTCTTGTCATTTACTTGGTTTTGCGTAACTTCAGTTATTTAAAACGAAAACCAAAAACCAAAGCTAAAGCTTCATCAATTTCTTCGAGCAATTGAGAGGATAGTCTACCCCTTACTTTTACTAATCTATGCTTATAATCTATTGGTCTTGTTTGTAAACAATCTGCAATGGATTTTTTTGTCAATCCATTTGTTCCGGATGGCTCAATTTCAACATTGGTTTTTATCAATGATTTCTTTTCGTTCCAAGCAGTTAATGGAACAACTTGAATAACTGGAACTCTTTCATTATAAATATCATTGGTAACAATAACACAAGGTCTAATCTTTCCAGTTTCCGAACCTAATGTTGGGTCAAGGTTTACATCAATGACCATTCCCCGTTCAAGCTTTGTCATTCAGGCCACTCTGATAATGCAGAATTCGTTAATTCTTGAAGCTCAGGATCTTTGCTATAAATCTCACAATATAAATCTGCAGATTTTTTTAATTTTTGAATTTCAATTTCTTTTCTAAAATGGTCAATAGCTTTGCGAACTAATGAACTTTTATCCTTGAAACCATAAGAGTGATGTTTATTCAAAAACTCAATCTGTTTTTCATTAACGCTGACTTTTACTTGTTGCATAAATCACCTTTTTGAGTTCTTAAAATTGGGACTAAAATCTGTCCCAATTTATGGCTCTATAATAAAAAAATCAATCGGAATATCAGCAACATTCAATAAATTTGGTAGACTACGAAGTAAAAATAACGCATTTACAGTTAACCCTACTTCACTTCGTTTCGGCCGGTAAACCGGCAAAGACGGTTTAATTGTGATGACTTCATAAAAAATTGCCAAAGCAACCGGAAGCAAGCTTGGCTCGATGCGAAATGCACGAATGGGCGTCTTGCAGATCACACCGAAATTTTCAAACATGGTTTCCGATTATGGTGTGAATGACCTAAGCTCAATCGAGAAAGAGATCACTGCAGTAGTGAGTGCATCTTTTGAGATACGATGAGGAGTTAGTAAGTAGTAGGAAGGAAGTAGTCAGCTGCAAGTGTCTCGTCCTGGAGTATGGGAATATATTTACATTTCAGGAATCTTAAATTGTAATTGCCAGCATTTCCGATAAATGGTGCTAAAGAACTGCAATGTCACTTTAATTAAATACTTTTTTAACCTGCCTTCCAGTTTACATCCGTCAGCTGACGGATGCATGCAGGTTAGAATAAACTTTGAAAATGCACTGGCGTAGCCAGCTCTTCGGGAAAACGCAAAAAACGAACTTGCAGACAGTTGACCAGCATATTATAAACTTTTATGTAGGGCATCTCTAAAAACTTGAATTTGCGAATGCATGCCTTCGGCAAAGGACTAAAGTCCACAGAGATTAGCCTGCCAAATCATAGCGTTGTCATGGCATGTATGTTTTTGTAACCCCACGCTTAAGAGGCTGTGTGAATAATACACTTATTCAACTTGTCATTCCCACGAAAGTGGGAATCCATTCAAATTTCAAAGTTTTTGGATTCC